>NZ_JBSQBP010000004.1:0-202102 GCF_053851835.1 Microbacterium sp. KNMS | reverse complement strand
GTCCGTGATGACATCTCGCGACACGACTCAAGAATCACCCAAAGGCTCCACACCCACATTCAGCAACACGGCCTAGCCTGTGGGCATGAGCAGGCATGACGGGCAGGATCCGCCCACGCCGCGTCCCTCCGCCGCACTCCAGCGCTGGGAGGCACTGGGCCTTGTGGAACATGCCGCGCTCGATCTCGCGGCGTTCGACCACATCGGCGTCGTGCACACAAGCTCGACCGCCGAGGAGATCATCGCTGATCTCAGGGGCGAATCGTGAGGGTCCGCCGCTCCTGCCCGAGCTGAGCGCGCTCAGCGGTCCGCGCGGACGAGCAGGTCCCCGATCTCGCAGTCGAGGGCCTGGCAGATGGCGATGAGGGTCGAGAAGCGGATGGCCCGGGCCTTGTCGTTTTTGAGGATCGACAGGTTGACGATGCTCACGCCGACGATCTCGCTCAGTCGTGTGAGTGTCATCTCCCGTTGGGCGAGGAGTTCGTCGAGTCGGCAGTGGACGCCGGTCTCCTCGTCGTCAGCAGCGGGCGTCACACGAGGCCTTCCGTGTCGCGCTGAAGCCGCTCGCCGACGGCGAAGGCGCGGGCGACCGCACCGAGCCCGAAGAAGAGGAACAGCTTCAGGAAGTCCATCGGCTCGTTGGCCGCGACGTATGCACCGTCACTGATCTGCTCGGTGGCGGCGGCTGTGATGTACGAGCGCAGGAACGACCCGGCGACGAGGTCGAGGCCGATGGCTCCCGCCATCACCACCAGCAGGACCGTGTTGTCGCGTGTGAAGGCCCTGCCGCGCGCGAGATTGAGGACGACGAATGCCGCGCATGCGAGCGCGCCGAGCAGGCTCAGCGCGTGGATCGATACCTCTGCGATCAGCGCTGAGTATGGCGCCGGCGGGAGCCCGCTCAGGGAGAGGATCGCGCGGTCCACCGAGACATCGACACCGGAGCCGCCGGGACCGAGCGGCAGCGTTGCGACTTCGCCGCTCAGCCGCACGGTGATCGGCACCTCTGAATTGGGGATGATCTGCGAGAGCCGGAGCACGGCGTCCACGACGACGCCGCATGCAAGTACGACGGCGAAGACGATGATCCACAGGAACGTCCAGCGATCGCTCTGCGGGAAGAGCTCAGGACGCGAGGTCGAGGCGCTCCTCACACGAGTCCTTCCGTATCGCGCTGAAGCCGCGCGCCGATCGTGAGTGCGGCAGCGAGGAGGAACAACAACGTCGGGGTCACCAGGGCGCCGGCGGGGAACTCGAACATGAGGATCGCGAAGCCGAAGTTGTGGAGCCCGAGTGCCTCGGTCGCGGCTGCCGCCGCGAGGCCGCGCAGGAGCGGCGTCAACAGGGCCGCCGCGAAGGACAGCAGTGCGGCGACGAGGGCGACAGTCGCCGTTCCGGGCAAGAGCGGGCGGTGGGAAGCGAAGCGCCGGCCAAGGATGAAGATGAGCACGCAGATCGCCAGAGCGGAGCTGGCCGAGAGAAGGACGCCGAGCGCGAGGGGGACGCGCACGGACCATGGGGCCCCGACGACCGTGACCTCAGCCTCCGTGAAGATCGAAGACGGCACCTGCTTGAGTCCGTCCTCGAAGAAGACCGCGTCGTCCGTGATCGGGACGTGCACCGGGATGGCGCGTGCAAAGACACCGTTCACAAGCTGCCAGATCGTCCAGACGATCGTGAGCGCGAGCGCACCCAAACTCAGCCAGGCGACCAACGAGATGGCCCGACGGTCTCCGCGCGTGATCGGAGAATGCGAGTTCGACGGCATTCTGACTTCCCCTCGTAACGAAAATCGATAACAACGATAGTCGTTAAGGTGGGTGGGATGTGCCAGAGGCGCGGCGTCATCGTGACCGTTCTGTGATGAGGGAGGGGCGGCATTTCGTCTCGGTCGCTTCGCTCCCTCGCTCAATGACCGGGAGAGGAGAGGCGCTCACTGGCGCAATGGCCGGGAGGTAAGAGACGCTCCCTCGCTCAATGCCCGGGAGAGGAGGGGCGCTCCTTCGCGCAATGACCGGGAGGTTGGTCAAGGCGCTATGCCCAGGGCGAACACGGCTCCTCGAGCGACGGGCGCTCGTTACGGTGGAACCACGACGCGTCGACCGTCCTTTATCGACGCGTCCTGGCCTCGGCCCTGAGGAGTGACATGTTCGAGAGATTCACCGACCGTGCCCGTCGTGTGGTCGTCCTCGCCCAAGAAGAGGCGAAGATGCTCAACCACAACTACATCGGCACCGAGCACATCCTGCTCGGGCTCATCCACGAGGGTGAGGGCGTCGCTGCCAAGGCGCTCGAATCGCTCGGCATCTCGCTCGACGCTGTGCGCGAGCAGGTGCAGGACATCATCGGCCAGGGGCAGCAGCAGCCGACGGGGCACATCCCGTTCACGCCGCGCGCCAAGAAGGTGCTCGAGCTGTCCCTGCGAGAGGCGCTGCAGCTCGGCCACAACTACATCGGCACCGAGCACATCCTTCTCGGCCTCATCCGCGAGGGCGAGGGCGTCGCGGCCCAGGTGCTCGTGAAGCTCGGTGCCGACCTCAACAAGGTGCGCCAGCAGGTCATCCAGCTGCTCTCCGGCTACCAGGGCAAGGAGCCCGTGGGCGTCGCGCCGAGCGGCCAGGAGTCGCAGCAGGCGGCACAGGGCGGCTCGCAGGTGCTCGACCAGTTCGGCCGCAACCTCACGCAGGCCGCGCGCGAGAACAAGCTCGACCCGGTCATCGGGCGCGAGAAGGAGATCGAGCGCGTCATGCAGATCCTGTCGCGCCGCTCGAAGAACAACCCCGTCCTCATCGGCGAGCCCGGCGTCGGCAAGACCGCCGTCGTCGAGGGCCTCGCGCAGGCGATCGTCAAGGGCGATGTGCCCGAGACGCTCAAGGACAAGCAGCTGTACTCGCTCGACCTCGGCTCGCTCATCGCCGGCTCGCGCTACCGCGGCGACTTCGAGGAGCGCCTGAAGAAGGTCACCAAGGAGATCCGCACGCGCGGCGACATCATCGTCTTCATCGACGAGATCCACACCCTCGTGGGTGCGGGCGCCGCCGAGGGCGCGATCGATGCGGCCTCGATCCTCAAGCCTCTCCTCGCACGCGGCGAGCTGCAGACGATCGGCGCCACGACGCTCGACGAGTACCGCAAGCACTTCGAGAAGGACGCGGCCCTCGAGCGTCGCTTCCAGCCCATCCAGGTCGCCGAGCCCTCGCTGCCGCACGCGATCAACATCCTCAAGGGCCTGCGCGACCGCTACGAGGCGCACCACAAGGTACAGATCACGGATGGCGCGATCGTCGCGGCCGCGAACCTCGCGGACCGCTACGTGAGCGACCGCTTCCTCCCGGACAAGGCCATCGACCTGATCGACGAGGCCGGCGCCCGCCTGCGCCTGTCGATCCTGTCGTCGCCGCCCGCTCTGCGCGAGTTCGACGAGAAGATCGCGAAGGTCCGCGAGGCCAAGGAGGCCGCGTCGGAGGAGCAGGACTTCGAGAAGGCCGCCGCCCTGCGCGACGAGGAGAAGGCGCTCCTGGGCGAGCGCCTGCGCCTCGAGAAGCAGTGGCGCTCGGGTGACGTCGCCGCGCACGCGGTCGTCGACGAGGGCCTGATCGCCGAGGTGCTGGCCCAGGCCACGGGCATCCCGGTGTTCAAGCTCACCGAGGAGGAGACCAGCCGCCTCGTCTTCATGGAGAAGGCGCTGCACCAGCGCGTCATCGGCCAGGAGGAGGCGATCGCGGCGCTGTCGAAGACCATCCGCCGTCAGCGCGCCGGCCTCAAGGACCCGAAGCGCCCCTCGGGCTCGTTCATCTTCGCCGGCCCCACGGGCGTCGGGAAGACCGAGCTCGCGAAGGCGCTCGCGGAGTTCCTCTTCGACGACGAGGGCGCGCTCATCTCGCTCGACATGTCGGAGTTCGGCGAGAAGCACACCGTCTCGCGTCTGTTCGGCGCCCCTCCCGGGTTCGTCGGCTTCGAGGAGGGCGGCCAGCTCACCGAGAAGGTCCGTCGCAAGCCGTTCTCGGTCGTGCTCTTCGACGAGATCGAGAAGGCGCACCCCGACATCTTCAACTCGCTCCTCCAGATCCTCGAGGAGGGACGTCTGACGGATGGCCAGGGCCGGGTCGTCGACTTCAAGAACACCGTGATCATCATGACGACGAACCTCGGCTCGTCGGCGATCGCAGGCGGTCCGGTCGGCTTCCAGGTCGAGGGCAACACCCAGACGACCTACGAGCGGATGAAGGGCAAGGTCGACGAGGAGCTCAAGCGCCACTTCAAGCCCGAGTTCCTCAACCGCGTCGACGACATCATCGTCTTCCCGCAGCTGTCGAAGGACGAGCTCATCCAGATCGTGGACCTGTTCACGAAGCGTCTGGCGGAGCGCCTGCTCGACCGCGACATGACGATCGAGCTGTCGCAGGCGGCCAAGGAGCGTCTCATCGAGGTCGGCTTCGACCCGGCGCTCGGCGCCCGTCCGCTGCGTCGCGCCATGCAGCGCGAGGTCGAGGACCGGCTGTCGGAGCAGCTGCTCAACGGCCAGCTCGAGTCGGGCCACCACATCAAGGTGGACCTCGTCGACGGTCAGTTCACGTTCCACAGTGCACCCCGCGGCGAGAAGGTCGCGGTCGGCGTGAACACGGGCGGCGACATCTCGGCCACGCCCGACCTCGCGGCGCTCGGCGACTGACGGAGACGACAAGGGGCGGAGCCTTCGGGCTCCGCCCCTTTCGCGTGCCCGCGGCGCGCTCAGCGGAGCCTGAGGTGCGCCGTCCTAGGGTGGGAGGATGACCGAGTTCACGGTGCGCGCGGCGCGAGCGGCCGACATGGAGCAGGTGCACCGGATGCTCGAGCCGTACGTCATGCGGCGGATCCTGCTCGGCAAGGACCTCGTCGTGCTCTACGAGGCGACGCAGGAGTTCCTCGTCGCGGAGGACGCGAGCGGGCGGGTCATCGGCTGCGGTGCACTCCACGTCATGTGGGAGGACCTCGGCGAGATCCGCACCCTCCTCGTGGAGGACGGATGGCTGCACCACGGCGTCGGCCGCGCCATCGTCGACGGGCTCGAGCGCAAGGCGCGCGAACTCGGCCTCACGCGCCTGTTCTGCCTGACCTTCGAGGTCGACTTCTTCCGCCGGCGCGGCTTCGAGCCGATCGGCGAGCAGGTCGTCTCGCCCGACGTGTACTCGCAGCTCGTGCGCAGCCCCGACGAGGGCGTCGCCGAGTTCCTCGACCTCGCCCATGTGAAGCCGAACACGCTCGGCAACACCCGGATGCTCAAGCACCTCTGAGAGGATGCACCCGTGAGCCAGCGTCGCCGCCCCTCGAAGGCCGTCTACCGACGGCGTCGTCTCATGGTGCTGCTGCTGGCCGTGCTCGTGATCGGCGGGATCGTCTGGTTCGCGATCGCGCAGCCCTGGCAGGCGCTGTTCGCGGGCCCCGCGGCGACTCCCGCCCCCGCGGCGACGACCGAGGCGCCCGCCGCCGCGACCGAGCCGAGCGAGGAGCCCACGCCGACATCGACGCCCACGCCGACCGAGCCCGCGGCACCGGGGGAGTGCGATCCTGCCAAGCTCGAGGTCGTCGGGCTCGCCGACCAGGGCGAGTACGCGGCCGACCAGCAGCCCCGCTTCTCGATCGAGCTCACGAACACGGGCGACGTCGACTGCGTGCTCAACGTCGGCACCACCACGCAGCGCTTCACGGTGACAAGCGGCGCCGACACGTGGTGGACCTCGACCGACTGCCAGAGCGAGCCGAGCGACATGGAGGTCACGCTCGCCGCGGGCCAGACGGTGACGAGCGCCGAGCCGGTCGTGTGGGACCGCACGCGGTCGAGCGTCGACACGTGCGACAGCGACGAGCGGCCGGCCGCTCCGGGCGGCGGCGCGTCGTACCACCTCGAGGTCGAGATCGCCGGAGTGACGTCGAAGCAGACGACCCAGTTCCTGCTGCGCTGAGGGTCTCGGGCGGACACGCCCGAGGCGCGGTGTCCCCCGAAAGGGGGACATACAGGACGAAGCGCGCCGCGTAAAGTCGTACGTGACTCCGAAGATGATCCCAGAGCTGTCCCCAGCAGCTCGCCGCACATCGTGTCCCCAGCACGGCGGCATCGAATATCGGAGGGATCAGGGCCCCTCACCTCCCGGAACCCCGGAGGCGAGGGGCCCCTCATTTACCCTCTCACGGCGCGGCTCCGTAGGGTGGAGGGCATGGCCTCCTCGAAGCGCAAGAAGTCCGTCGCGGCCGACCCCTCGGCGTTCCGCTCCGAGGCGCTCGCGCAGGCTCTCGAGAAGCAGGACATGGCGGCGGTCGCCCTCGCCCTCCGCAACGGCAACACCGTCGTGCCGCTGCTCTCGCCAGGGCCGAAGGACGACCCGCTCGACGGCGGCGAGGTGTGGACGTACCGCGACGCCAGCACGGGCCAGGTCGCGCTGCTGCTCTTCAGCGACGCCCGCCACAAGCCCGCGAACCTGCCGCCCGCGGTCGGCGTCTACTCGCCCGCCTGGCTGCGCGCGTTCCTCACGCAGCACCGCCGCACGATCACGTCGGTGTTCCTCGACATCGCGGGCCCGCACCCCATGCAGGCGACCCCCGACGACCTGCTCGCGGCTCTCGAGGCCTGAGCGGATGGCGCGGCGCGCCTGATCAGAAGTCGGCGAATCCCGTGTGCTGCGGGACGAGGTGCAGCGACCGCATGTCGTTGAGCGCCGACGTGAGCTTGCCCGAGCGGTCGTCGACCACGCGCGTGTAGCCGAGACGCGCCGCCTCGGCACGCCGCTGCGCGCCCTGCGTGACCGGACGCACGTCGCCCGCGAGGCTGAGCTCGCCGACGGCGGCCACGTTGCGGGCGATCGCATGGTTCCGCACCGATCCGGCCACGGCGATCGCGATCGCGAGATCGGCGGCGGGCTCGGTGAACTTCACACCGCCGACGGTCGACACGTACACGTCGAGCTCGCTCGTCTTGATGCCGGCGCGGCGCTCGAGCACGGCGAGCACCATGGCCACGCGCGACGGATCGACGCCGTGCACCACGCGACGCGGGTTGTTCGCCGACGTCGGAACGGTGAGCGCCTGCACCTCGACGGGGAGCGCCCGCCGCCCCTCGAGGGCGATCGAGATGCACGTGCCGGGCTCGGGGCTGCCCTGCGAGAGGAACAGCGCACTGGGATCGGGCACCTCCACGATGCCGTCGCCCGCCATCTCGAAGCACCCGACCTCGTCGGCCGCGCCGAAGCGGTTCTTGAGCGCGCGGATGAACCGCAGGCTCGTCTGCCGGTCGCCCTCGAAGTGGCACACGACGTCGACGAGGTGCTCGAGGAGGCGCGGGCCGGCGACCTGGCCGTCTTTCGTGACGTGCCCGACGAGGATGACGGGGAGGTCGCGCTCCTTCGCGACGCGGATGAGCGTCGACGCGACCTCGCGCACCTGCCCCGGCATGCCCGCCGCGCCGTCCGACAGGGACGACGAGATCGTCTGCACCGAGTCGATGATGACGAGCGCGGGCTGGACCGCGTCGATGTGCCCGAGGATCCGCGCGAGATCGGTCTCGCTCGCGAGGAACAGCTCGTCGTGCAGCGCACGGGTCCGCTCGGCGCGCAGGCGCACCTGCCCGGGCGACTCCTCGGCACTCACGTAGAGCACGCGGCGCCCCTCGCGCGCCGACTGCGCCGCGACCTCGAGCAGCAGGGTCGACTTGCCGACGCCGGGCTCGCCGGAGAGCAGGATGGCCGCGCCCGGCACGATGCCGCCGCCGAGCACGCGGTCGAACTCGCCGACGCCGCTCGCGCGGCGCGGCGTCTCGGCCGTGCTGATCGACGTGATCGGGCGCGCGGACGCGGTGGGGATCATCGGCGCGACGCGGCGGCCCGCGTCGGCGGGCGCCGCCGCCTCGGACACGGTGTTCCACTGCTGGCACTCGCCGCAGCGCCCGACCCACTTGGGGCTCGTCCAGCCGCACTCGCTGCAGACGTAGGCGGGCGGGGCGGGGCGCTTCGAGACCATGCTCCTCAGCGTACGAGGGGGCACCGACATCCGATCGATCGGCGCGTGCGGGAATCCCTACCGGATCGACAGACTTTACGCTGCATGAAGCGCGTCAGCGCCCATCGGCTCCGCCTGTGGTGGACTGGATCCATCGGCCCCCGAGCCGATGCCCTTGCCCTGTCCCGAGGAGACTCCCATGTCCCGATTCCCCCGCGCCGCGCTCGCCGCGGCATCCGTCGTCACGGCAGCAGCGCTTCTCGCCGGCTGCTCGGGCGGCACGGCCCCCACGGAGTCCGCCGGCTCTGGCGAGCCCCAGCAGGGCGGCACGCTCACGTACCTCGAGCCGCAGACGTGGCTCACCCTCTACCCGCCGGCCGGAGGCTTCTACCCCAACGGCGGCATCATCAACAACATCACCGACCGCCTGCTCTACCAGAACCCCGAGACGCTCGAGCTCGAGCCGTGGATCGCGGAGGACTGGGAGGTCAACGAGGACGCGACCGAGTACACCTTCACCCTGCGCGAGGGCGTGACGTACTCCGACGGTTCGCCGCTCGACGCCGAGAACGTCGTGCGCAACATCGACCTCTTCGGAAAGGGCGACCCCGACCGCGCCCTCACCGTGTCGGAGGCCATCAACAACTACGACCGCGGAGAGGTCGTCGACGAGCGCACGGTGAAGTTCCACTTCACGGCGCCCTCGCCCGGCTTCGCGCAGGCGGTCTCGACGATCAACTCGGGCCTGCTCTCGAACGAGACGCTCGAGCGCACGGGCGAGGAGTTCGGCCCGGGCAACGCGACCGAGATCATCGGCAGCGGCCCCTTCGTCGTCGCCGACGAGGAGATCGGCACCGAGATCTCGCTCGAGGCGCGCGAGGACTACGACTGGGCGCCTCCGTCGCTCGAGCACCAGGGCCGCGCGTACCTCGACGGCATCGACTACCTCGTCGTGCCCGAGGACAGCGTGCGCGTCGGCACCGTGACGGCTCAGCAGGCGCACATCGCCCGTCAGATCGAGGCGCCCGACGAGCCGCAGTTCGCCGCCGACGGCCTCTCGCTGCACGCCGCCGCGACGAACGGCGTCAACAACGGCCTCAGCTTCCGCTTCCGCGACCCGCTCCTCGAGGACATCCGCGTCCGCCAGGCGCTCATCGCGGGCATCGACCGCGAGGAGATCGTCGAGACGCTCTTCACGGACAGCTACCCGCTCGCGACCGGCGCGCTCGCCGAGACCGCGCTCGGCTACACCGACACCTCGGAGTACTACGAGTACGACCCCGAGAAGGCCGCCGACCTGCTCGACGAGGCGGGCTGGGAGCTCGGCTCCGACGGCGTCCGCGAGAACGACGGCGAGAAGCTCAGCCTCACGTTCAACGAGGCGCTCCCGCAGCCGCGCTCGAAGGAGGTCGTCACGCTCATCCAGCAGCAGCTGGGCGAGCTCGGCGTCGAGGTGAACCTCCTGCCGGGAGACCAGGCAGCGCAGGACGCCGCTCGCGGCGAGGTCGGCACGCTGCAGGTGTACCACTCGATGGTCGGCCGCGCCGACTTCGACGTCCTGAAGTCGCAGTACCACTCGGGCAACCGCAACACGCTGCTGAACGGCTACCCCGACGGCTCGGTCGGCGACGAGGAGCTCGACGCGCTCCTGCAGGAGATCGCCTCGAGCCCCACCGAGGAGGGCCGCGCCGAGGCGTCGGCCGCGGCGCAGCAGCGGATGGCCGAGCAGGCCTACATCCTGCCGATCTTCGAGGAGCCGCAGGTGTTCGGCTACGTCGACGCCGTGCAGGGCTTCCGCACCGAGTCGGTCGGGCGTCCGCTGTTCTACGACACGTGGCTCAGCAAGTAGTCCCTTGCTGACCTACGTCCTGCGACGCGCCGGGCAGGCGCTGCTGGTGCTCGTGCTCGCCTACACGGCGGCGTACGTGCTCCTCGCGGCCCTGCCCGGCGACGCCGTGCTCGCCCGGTACGGCAACCCCGACCTCGGCCTCACGCCCGAGCAGCTCGAGCAGATCCGCGCCGCGTACGGCGTGGACCGCCCGCTCGTCGTGCGCTACCTCGAGTCGGCCGCGGGCTTCCTCCGCGGCGACTTCGGCTTCTCGGTGCAGAGCGGCGCCGCCGTGTCCGACCTCATCGCCGTGAACCTGCCCGCGACGCTGACCCTCGCGGTGCTCGGGCTCGGCGCGGCCATCTTCCTCGCCGTCACGATCGCGTTCACGGCGACGTACGGCGGATGGCGGTGGCTGCGTCGCGCGTTCCGCTCGATCCCGCCGTTGTTCGTCTCGCTGCCGGTCTTCTGGGTGGGCATCATCCTCATCCAGATCTTCTCGTTCCAGCTCCGGCTCATCCCCGCGATCGGCGCCGACCCCGTCCAGTCGCTCATCCTGCCTGTCGCGACCCTCGCCATCCCGATCGCCGCGCCCCTCGCGCAGGTGCTCATGCGCAGCATCGACGAGGTGCGCGAGCGCCCGTTCGTGGCGGTGGTCCGCGCACGCGGGGCGAGCACGTCGTGGCTGCTCTGGCGCAACGTCGCCCGCAACGCGCTCCTGCCGACCCTCACGATGGCGGGGCTGCTGTTCGGCGAGCTCGTCGGCGGCGCGGTCGTCACCGAGACCGTGTTCGCCCGCAACGGCATCGGCCAGATCACGGCGCAGGCCGTCGCGAACCGCGACACCCCCGTCCTCCTCGCGGTCGTCGTCATCTCGACGGTCACGTTCGTCGTGATCAACCTCGTCGTCGACCTGCTGTACCCCGTGCTCGATGCGCGGCTGCGCACGCGCGCGTCGGCGCGCCCCGCGCGGAAGGGAGCCGTCCGATGACCGCCATCGCCCCCGGCCGCGCGCGCCGCGGCCTCGGCCGGTCGCTCGCGCGCCCCGGCTTCATCATCCCCGTCGTCGTCCTCGTCGTCGCGCTCGCCTGGGCGATCGCGCCCGGCCTCTTCACGGGCATCAGCCCGACCGACACGGTCGCACCGTCGCTGCAGGCGCCGAGCGCCGCGCACTGGTTCGGCACCGACGCCACGGGGCGGGATGTCTTCGCGCGCGTCGTGCACGGCGCCTCCCAGTCGATCAGCGGCGCGCTCATCGCGGTGCTCGTCGGCCTCGTCGTCGGCACCGCCCTCGGCGTCACCGCCGGCGCGACCGGCGGCGTCGTCGACGAGGTGCTCATGCGCATCGTCGACGTGCTGCTCGCCATCCCCGCGCTCCTGCTCTCGCTGAGCGTCGTCATCCTGCTCGGCTTCGGCACGACGAACGCCGCGATCGCCGTCGGCGTGACCTCGATCGCCGTGTTCGCGCGCCTCGCGCGGTCGGAGGTCGTGAGCGTGCGCGTGAGCGAGTTCGTCGAGGCCGCGTACGGCTCGGGCGGGACCTTCCTCAGCGTGCTGTGGCGGCACATCCTGCCCAACTCGCTCACGCCCGTGATCGCCCTCGCCGCGCTCCAGCTCGGCTCGGCCATCCTGCAGATCTCGACCCTCGGCTTCCTCGGGTACGGCGCCCCGCCGCCCACGCCCGAATGGGGTCTCCTCATCGCAGAGGGCCGCGACTACGTCGCGACCGCGTGGTGGCTGACCGTCCTGCCGGGCGCCGTCGTCGTCGCGGTCGTGCTCGCGACGAACCGGCTGAGCCAGGCCATCCGAGGAGGCGAGCCGGCATGACCGAACCGCTGCTGTCCATCCGCGACCTCGCCGTGCAGTACCGCACGGCGCACGGCCCGGTCGACGCCGTCCGCGGCGTCTCGTTCGACGTCGAGGCCGGCAAGGTCACGGCCCTCGTCGGCGAGTCGGGCTCGGGCAAGACGACCGTCGCCCAGTCGGTGATCGGCCTGCTCGCCTCGAACGGGCACGTCTCGCGCGGGAGCATCCGCCTCGCCGAGCGGTCGGAGGGCCCCACCGAGCTCGTCGGGCTGAGCGAGCGTCGGTGGCGCCATCTCCGCGGCCGCTGCATCGGGCTCATCCCGCAGGACCCGGGCAACTCGCTCAACCCCGTCGCGACGATCGGCGCGAGCGTCGGCGAGGCGCTGCGGATCCACGGCTGGCGCGACCGCCGCAAGATCGAGGCGCGCGTGCTCGACCTGCTCGAGCGCGTCGACATCGACGACCCGGAGACGCGTGCGCGCCAGTACCCGCATGAGCTGTCGGGAGGGATGCGCCAGCGCGTGCTCATCGCCGCCGCGCTCGCGCTCGAGCCCGAGCTCGTGATCGCCGACGAGCCGACGAGCGCGCTCGACGTGACCGTCCAGCGCACCGTCCTCGACCTGCTCGACCGTCTCCGGGAGGAGACGGGAACGGGCATCCTCTTCATCACGCACGACCTCGCCGTCGCGGCCGACCGCTCCGACGACATCGTCGTCATGCGCGGGGGAGAGGTGCAGGAGGAGGGGCCGTCGGCAGCCGTGCTCACGGCGCCGCAGTCGCCGTACACGCGCACGCTGCTCGCCGACGCGCCGTCGCTCGCGCAGGTCGTCGAGCGCACGCCGCCCGCGGTCGACCCCGGAGCGCGTCCGCTCGTCGAGGTGACCGGTCTCCGCCAGGAGTTCGCCCGCGGGGCGGGGCGGGCGCCGCTCGTCGCCGTCGACGACGTGTCGTTCGCGATCCCGAAGGGGACGACGCACGCGCTCGTCGGCGAGTCCGGGTCGGGCAAGACGACCACGGGGCGCAGCATCGCCGGCTTCAACCGCCCGACCGCGGGGACCATCCGCGTGGGCGACGTCGACGTGACCGCACTGCGGTCGGCGCGGGAGTTCCGCCGCACGACCCAGCTCGTCTACCAGAACCCGTACGGCTCGCTCGATCCGCGCCAGACGATCGCGAGCATCCTCGCCGAGCCGCTCGAGAACTTCGGCCTGGGCGACCGGGCGGAGCGCGCGGACCGCGTCGCGCACCACCTCGAGCTCGTCTCGCTCGCGCCGGAGATCGGACGCCGCCGGCCGCGCGAGCTCTCGGGCGGGCAGCGGCAGCGCATCGCGATCGCCAGGGCGCTCATCCTCGAGCCGGAGCTCGTCGTGCTCGACGAGGCCGTCTCAGCGCTCGATGTGACGGTGCAGGCGCAGATCCTGCGCCTGCTCGCGCGCCTGCAGAGCGAGCTCGGGCTCACCTACGTCTTCATCTCGCACGACCTCGCTGTCGTGCGGCAGATCGCCGACACCGTGTCGGTGCTGCAGCGGGGCCGGCAGGTCGAGCACGGCACGGCCCAGCAGGTGTTCGACGACCCGCAGGACCCGTACACACGGCAGCTGCTCGCCGCGATCCCCGGGACGACGTTCCGCGAGGCCGACGGGCACGCGCAGGAGGGAGCACGATGACCGGACCGCGTCTGGGATTCTTCTCGCGCCTTCTCGAGGAGGCGCCGGCGGCGGACCGCTATCGGTTCGCGCTCGAGCAGATCGCGCAGGCCGAGGAGTCCGGCTTCGCGTCGGCGTGGGTCGCGCAGCACCACTTCGGCGAGCACGAGGGCGGGCTCCCATCGCCGTTCGTTCTCCTCGCGGCGGCGGCCGAGCGCACGACGCGCATCGGCCTCGGCACGGCCGTCCTCACCCTGCCGATCGACGACCCGGTGCGCGCCGCCGAGGACGCGGCCGTGCTCGACCGTCTGAGCGACGGGCGCGTGCAGCTCGGCGTCGCCTCGGGCGGCACTCCGTCGTCGTTCGCCGCGTTCGGGCAGAACGCCGCGCGCCGCCGCGAGATCTTCGCGGACCACTTCGCCGTCCTCCTCGATGCGCTCGAGGGGCGCGGCATCCGCGGCACCGCGTCGCGCATGTACCCCGACGGCGGCGATCTCGCACGGCGCCTGTGGCAGGCGACGTTCTCGGTCGACGGAGGGCGCCGTGCCGGCGAGCGCGGCGACGGGCTCATGCTCTCGCGCACGCAGCCGCGCCCCGAGGGAGCGGCCGACGCGCCCCTGCACACGGTGCAGCTGCCGATCATCGAGGCGCACCGAGACGCGCTTCCCGACGGCGCGCCCGCGCGCGTCCTCGCGTCGCGCACGGCGGTCGTCGTCGACCCCGAGAACCGCACGCGCGTGCTCGAGCTCGCGCAGGATGGCCTGCGTCGGCTCGCCGAGACCATGTTCGGCCTCGACGCCGACCGGCTCGGGATCGACGAGCTCGTGCGCATCACCGACACCCACATCGGCACGGTCGACGAGGTCGTCGCGACGCTCGCGGCCGACGCGGCGATCTCCGCCGCGACCGATGTGTCGTTCCAGGTGCACTCGGTCGCGGCGCCCCACGAGCTCACGCTCCGCTCCCTCGAGCTGCTGGCGACCGAGGTCGCCCCGCGGCTCGGGTACGCGACCGGCGCCGACGCGGCGTCGTCGCTGCGCACCGCGCACCATCCGCTCGTCCCCGCAACCGAAGGAGCCTCATGAGCCAGAACGCGGACATCATCGATCTGCTCGCGGGCGTCGCCCCGGGCAGCGCGCTGTCGGCCATCCGAGACCAGCGCCCCCAGGCGCGCGAGAACGCGCAGCGCAGCTTCGAGGCGCTCCTCGAGCCGGCCGACCCCGGCGCGTTCCCGCTCTCAGAGCGCTACGCGGTCGCCGCCTTCGTCGCCCGCCTGCACGGCTTCGACGCCGCGACCGACTTCTACGCCGATGTGCTCGGCGACGAGGCGCCCGAGCTCGTCGCGCCGGTCGACGCGGCCGCCGCGAGCGGTGCGACGACGGGTCCGTACGGGGTCTACCGCGAGCCCGGTCTCGCTGGCGAGAGCCGCGAGGGGCTCGTCTGGACGGCCGACGCCGGAGCACTCGGCGAGCGGCTCGCCGCCGCGCTCACGCACGCGCACCTGCTCGTCTTCCGCCCGCGCGAGGCGCGGCCGGAGGCGCTCCAGGCGCTCGTCGACGCGGGCTGGAGCGCAGACGACATCGTCACGCTCTCGCAGCTCGTCGCCTTCCTGTCCTTCCAGCTCCGCGCGGCCTGGGGCCTGCGCGTCCTGGCCGCCCACCCCGCAGAAGGGAGCGTCGCATGAGCGAGCTCGTCACCGCGTACCCCGACCTCGCCCGCCCCGAGGCGTTCACGCAGCAGGGCCTCGGCTGGGTGCCGTGGCTCCTGCCCGTCGCCGAGGACGAGCTGACCGACGCGCAGCGTGAGGCGCTCATCGAGCCGGCGCGCGCGAAGATGCCCTACTTCCGGCTGCTTGCGCGCGATCCCGAGGCGCTCAGGGCCCGCACGCTGACCGACCTCGACATCTTCTTCAACGTCTCGAGCGGCGTCGGCCGAGCCGAGCGCGAGCTCGCGGCGGCCGCCACGTCGCGGCACAACGGCTGCGTGTTCTGCGCGCACGTGCACGCGGCAGCGGCGACGCGCGAGTCGGGCCGGGAGGACGACGTGCAGCGCCTCCTCGACGAGGGCGTCGGAGCCGATCTCGGCGACGACCCCTGGAACGCGATCGTCGCGTCGTCGGTCGCGCTCGCCGAGACGCCGCTCGCGTTCGACGGCGACGACGTCGCCCGCCTCCGCGAGGCCGGCCTCGACGACGCCGAGATCGTCGACGTGATCAACGGCGCCGCGTTCTTCAACTGGGCGAACCGGCTCATGCTGTCGCTCGGCGAGCCCGAGGTGCCGGCCCGACGTCGCGGCGGCGCATGAGCATCCCGCGGCTCCTCGACCACGTCGTGATCGCAGGACCCGATCTCGACGCGCTCGTGCGGTGGTTCGCGCAGGAGACCGGGGTGAGCGCCGCGCCCGGCGGTGTGCATCCCACGGGCACCGCGAACGCGCTCGTCGCCCTCACGGTCGCCGGAGAGCGCGGCCCGCAGTACATCGAGCTCATCGGCCCCGACCCCGATCGGAAGGACGCGGCGCTCCCGACGAAGTTCGGCATCGCGGGCCTCACCGCGCCGAGCGTGCAGACGTACGCCGTGCACCCCGACGACCTCGACGCGACGGTCGCCGCGGCGCGCGAGCGGGGGTACGACCCGGGCCCGATCGAGCCGCTGTCGCGGCGCACACCCGACGGGGAGCTCCTCGAATGGCGCCTCACGCGCGGCGAGGACGTCCGGCTGGACGTGCCGTTCCTCATCGACTGGGGCGCGACCGCGCAGCCCGGACTGTCGGCCATCCCCGCGATCGAGCTCGTCTCGCTCGTGCGCGTGGAGCCCGACCCCGCGCCCCTGCGCCGTGAGCTCGACGCCCTCGGCCTGGGCGATGGCGTCGCGGAGGTCGAGGAGGGCGCTCCTGCCGGCTATCGCCTCACGCTGCGCCGCGACGACGGGCGCGTGGTCGTTCTGTAGCGGGTGGTCCGCCGGGTTTCCCTCTCGCGCTGTGCGCCATAGTTTGTAAGACTATGGAACTAAGTACAGCGCTCCGCCGAGTGGGCGCCCGAGGCGAAGGAGCCGCATGACCGTCATCCCGCTGTCCGAATCCTGGACCGTGACCGCCCTCTCCGGCCCCGCGCCCGAGGGCGTCGCCGGCCGGGCCATCCCCGCGACCGTTCCGGGGTCGGTGCACCTCGATCTGCTGCGCGCGGGTCTCATCGACGAGCCGTTCGACGGCGACAACGAGACGACGCAGCAGTGGATCGGCGATGTCGACTGGCGCTTCGAGACGACGTTCCGGTGGCATGAGGACGGCTCGGAGCGCCGCGACCTCGTCGCCGAGGGTCTCGACACGCTCGCGACGATCACGCTCAACGGCGTCGAGATCGGCCGCACCGAGAACCAGCACCGCAGCTACCGCTTCGACATCGGCGCCGCGCTCGTCGAGGGCGAGAACGCGCTCCGGATCGACTTCGACGCGCCCGTGCCCGCCGCGCACGAGCGCTCGGAGCGGCACGGGGCACGCCCGCACGTGAACCACCATCCCTACAACGCGCTACGCAAGATGGGCAGCAGCTTCGGGTGGGACTGGGGCATCGACGTCGCGGCGTCCGGCATCTGGAAGCCGATCCGGATCGAGACGTGGGCGACCGCGCGCATCGCGTCCGTGCGCCCGCTCGTCGACGTCGAGGGCACGACCGGCGTGCTCGAGGCCCACGTCGCGATCGAGCGGGCCGACGGTCTCCGCCGTGGCCCGCTGCGGGTCGAGGTCGAGATCGCCGACCGCGTCGAGCAGGTCGAGGTCGCGCCGGGGGAGACCTCCGCACGCGTCCGCGTCGAGGTGCCCGACGCCGACCTGTGGTGGCCCCGCGGCCACGGCGCGCAGCCGCTCTACGACGTCGCCGTGCGCCTCGCGGATGTCGACGCGTGGCAGGGCCGGGTCGGCTTCCGCACCGTGCACGTCGACATCGCTCCCGATGAGGACGGCAGCCCGTTCGCCCTCCACGTGAACGGCCGGCTCATCCACGTGCGCGGCGCGAACTGGATCCCCGATCACGCGTTCCTCACCGAGGTCGACCGGGACCGGTACGCGCGCCGCATCGCCGACGCCACCGAGGCCAACATGAACCTCCTGCGGGTGTGGGGCGGCGGGATCTACGAGTCCGACGACTTCTACGACCTCTGCGACGAGCAGGGCGTGCTCGTCTGGCAGGACTTCCTCCTCGCGTGCGCCGCGTACGCCGAGGAGGAGTGGCTCTCGCGCGAGATCGAGGCAGAGGCGCGCGAGGCCATCACGCGCCTCTCGCCCCATCCGTCGCTCGTCATCTGGAACGGCAACAACGAGAACATCGTCGCCTACGCCGACTGGGGGTGGCGCTCGAAGCTCGGCGGACTCACGTGGGGCGAGGCGTACTACCGCCGGATGTTCCCCGCGCTCCTCGCGGAGCTCGACCCGACGCGCTTCTACTCCGCGGGCAGCCCGTACTCGTTCTCGTCGTACCTCAGCCCGAACCTCGACCAGTACGGCACCGTGCACATCTGGGACGTGTGGAACACCAAGGACTACGCCGCGTACCGCGAGTGGAAGCCGCGCTTCGTCGCCGAGTTCGGGTTCCAGGGTCCGCCCGCGTGGACGACGCTCACGGATGTCGTGCACGACGCGCCGCTCGACCCCCAGGGGGAGCAGATGCTCGTGCACCAGAAGGCGTGGCAGGGCAACATCAACCTCGAGCGCGGGTACGGGCCGCACCTGCCGGCCCCGAAGACGATCGACGACTGGCACTGGGCGACGCAGCTGAACCAGGCGGCCGCGCTGCGGTTCGGCATCTCGTACTTCCGGTCGCTCGCGCCGTACAACACCGGGACGATCGTGTGGCAGCTGAACGACGACTGGCCCGTCATCTCGTGGGCCGCCGTCGACTTCGCCGAGCGGCGCAAGCCGCTCTGGTACGCGCTCAAGGCCGTGTACGCGCCGCGGTTCGCCACGATCCAGCCGGCTGAAGACGGGCTCGCGGCGGTGCTCCTCAACGACGCCGACGAGGCGTGGAGCGGCGACCTCGTCGTGCGCCGGCTCGCGTTCGACGGCACCGTGCGGGCCGAGGCGGTCATCGCCGCCGAGGTCGAGGCGCGCGGTGCCGCCACGGTCGCCCTGCCGGCCGAGGTCGCGGCAGCGGACGACCCGACCGGCGAGGTGCTCGTCGTCGATGCGCCCGGCTTCGGGCGCGCGCTGCACGACTTCGCGGAGGTGGTGGAGCAGTCGCTCGATCGCGCGCCACTCGAGGTGCGCGCCGAGCGGGCGGATGGCGCGGTGCGGGTGCGCGTGACGGCCCGCTCGTACGTGCGCGACGTCTTCCTCCTGGCCGATCGCGGCCACCGCGATGCCGCCGTCGACACGGGGCTCGTGAGCCTGCTCCCCGGCGAGGAGCACGTCTTCACCGTGACCGGAGCGCCCGAGGATGTCGACCCGTCGGCGTTCACCGCTCCGCTCGTCCTCCGGCACGCGGGCGACCTCAGGGTCTGACACCGCGCCATCCCTCGCCCGCCCACGCCGCAGCTCCGCGGCGTGGGCGGGCTCTTTGTTCCATTCGTTACGAAACGCCCTTGACCGAGTTCGTTTCAGTGCGTAACAATGGTCGCAACGGGAGCCCGCCTCCCGGAACCCTGGTCTCCAGGGCTCGTCGACGCCGACGGCCTCCGCCGCGGCGTGAGGAAAGGACAACGATGTTTCTTCGCACAGCACGCGGACGCCGCGCCTCCCTGGCGCTCGCCGCAGGGGCCGCCGCCCTCGGCCTCGCCCTCACCGCCTGCGCGCCCTCGGGCGGCGCCTCGGGCTCCAACGGCGGCTCCGGCTCCGCCGACACCCTCGTCGCCTACACCGGCCAGTCCGGCGACTACCAGATCAACTTCAACCCGTTCTCGCCCTCGAAGATCGGCGGCCTCGGCACGATCTACGAATCCCTGTTCTTCGTCACCAACGCGAACACGAACGACTACGTGCCGCTGCTCGCGACCGAGTACGCCTGGAACGAGGACGGCACGCAGCTCGACATCACCCTCCGCGACGGCGTGACCTGGACCGACGGCGAGGCGTTCGACGCCGACGACGTCGTCTTCACCTTCGAGCTCATCCGCGACAACCCGGCGCTCAACACGGGCGGCTTCAACGGCGAGGTCACCAAGGTCGACACGACGCACGTCTCGATCGCGTTCCCCGAGCCCGCGTTCGTCACCGGCCCGGAGGTGCTCGGCAAGACCTTCATCGTGCCCGAGCACCTGTGGGGCGACGTCGACCCCACGACCGACGTCATGGCCGAGCCGGTCGGCACGGGGCCGTACGTCCTCGGCGAGTTCAAGCCGCAGGCGTTCACGCTCTCGGCCAACGAGGACTACTGGGGCGGCGCTCCCGCCGTGAAGAACGTCCGCTACCTTTCGCTGTCGGGCAACACGGCCGGCGCCGACGCGCTCGCCGCGGGCACGATCGACTGGCAGACGGGCCCCGTGCCCGACATCGAGAACGTGTCGGAGAACTACCCCGGCTACGAGGCGATCACGGTGCCCATGAACCAGATGGCGCTCCTGTCGTGCTCGAACGCCGACCTCGGCTGCGAGGGCCCGCAGACCGATCCGGCCGTCCGTCAGGCCATCTACTACGCCATGGACCGCGACCAGCTCAACGCCCTCGCGTTCCAGGGCACGGCGAGCGAGATGTCGCCGACGTTCGCCCTGCTTCCGGCGCAGGAGCAGTTCATCTCGGGGGAGATCGAGGAGAAGGTCGCGCCCGCGAAGGCCGACCTCGACAAGGTCGACGAGATCCTCACCGGCGCCGGCTACGAGAAGGGCTCGGACGGCATCTACGCGAAGGACGGCGTCAAGCTCGAGCTCACCGTCGAGGTCGTGACGGGCTGGACCGACTACATCACGGCGATCGACACGATGTCGCAGCAGCTGAAGGCGGCCGGCATCGGCCTCTCGGCCTCGCAGTCCTCGTGGAACGAGTGGACCGACAAGAAGAGCAAGGGCACGTACCAGCTCGCGATCGACTCGCTCGGCCAGGGCGCGGTGAGCGACCCGTACTACCTCTACAACAACTTCCTCTCCTCGGCGAACACCGCCGAGGTCGGCCAGGCGGCTCCCGTCAACGTGGCGCGCTTCAGCGACCCGGCCGTCGACGAGGCGCTCGCCGTCCTCAAGCGCACGAACCCGGACGACACCGCGACGCGGCAGGAGCAGTTCGACGTCATCCAGGCGGCGATCGTCGAGGACATGCCCTACATCCCGATCCTGACCGGCGGCACGACGAGCGAGTACAACGTCGAGAAGTTCAGCGGATGGCCGACCGAGGACGACCTGTACGCGTTCCCGGCCGTGTGGGCATCGCCCGACAACGCCGAGGTCTTCAAGGCCCTCGAGCCGACGGGCAAGTGACCGTGGCCGAGGAGGAGTTCGAGACGGGAGGCGCGACCTCATGAGCTATTTCCTGCGCAAGCTGGGCTTCTACCTCGTCGCCCTGTGGGCGGCGCTGACGCTCAACTTCCTCATCCCGAGGCTGCTCCCGGGCAACCCCGTCGACATCCTGCTCGCCAAGCTCCAGCAGCGCGGCGGCACGGTGACGGCGGAGACCCGGGCGGCCTACGAGCTCCTCCTCGGCGGCAACACGTCGGAGCCGCTCATCGTGCAGTACGGGAGCTACCTCGTGAACGTGCTGCGCGGCGACCTCGGCCTGTCGGTGACCTACTTCCCGGCGCCGGTCACGGAGGTCATCGGGCAGTCCCTGCCGTGGACGATCGCCCTCATCGGCATCGCGACGGTGCTCTCGTTCGTCATCGGCGTCGGCCTCGGCGCCCTCGTCGGGTGGAAGCCCGGCACGTGGCTCGACTCCCTCGTGCCGGCGACCACCCTGCTGGCCGCGGTGCCCTACTTCTGGCTCGCGCTCATCCTCGTCTACTTCTTCGCGACCCTGCTCGGGATGTTCCCCTCGCAGGGCGGGTACGACGTGGCGCTCAACCCGGGGTGGAGCGCCGAGTTCATCGGCTCCGCCGTCTACTACGGCTTCCTGCCGGCGCTGACGATCGTCATCGCCTCGCTGGGCGGATGGCTGCTGGGCATGCGCAACATGATGGTCTCGACCCTCTCGGAGGACTACATCCTCACGGCCCACGCGAAGGGCCTGCCGGCGTCGCGCATCCTGCGCAGCTACGCGGCGCGCAACGCCGTGCTGCCGTCGATCGCGGGCTTCGCGATCTCGCTCGGGTTCGTCGTCGGCGGGTCCGTCGTCACCGAGCAGGTGTTCTCGTACCCCGGGATCGGATCGAAGCTCCTGTCGGCGGTCACGAACAACGACTACGCGCTCATGCAGGGGCTGTTCCTCTTCATCACCCTCGCGGTGCTCGGCGCGAACCTCGTCGTGGACCTCTTCTACGGCCTCATCGACCCCCGCACGCGGGCCCGGAGCTGACATGACCAACATCGCCCCCAGGACAGAGCCCTCCGTCGCCGAGGCGACCGAGGCGATCGTCTCGCGCACCGCGCGCGAGCAGCGCGCCGACCGCGTGCGCCGCTCGCGCTCGGCGCTGCGGCAGATGCTCCCCACGATGACGCCCTGGCTCGCGCTCGGGCTCGCGCTCATCGGCGGCATCACCCTGTTCGGCCTCATCGCCCCCTTCTTCGTGGGCGACCCGAGCGCCATCCGCGACATCGGGCTCGCGCCGCCGTCGGCGGAGTTCCTCCTCGGCACGACCCAGACCGGCCAGGACGTCTTCGCCCAGCTCGCGATCGCGACGCGCGGGTCGCTCGAGATCGGCCTCATCGTCGGCGTGCTGGCGACCGTGCTGTCGGCCTTCTTCGGCATCCTCGGCGCGTACATCGGCGGGTTCGCCGACGAGGCCTTCTCGCTCTTCTCGAACGTGTTCCTCGTCATCCCCGGCCTCCCGCTCGTGATCGTCATCTCGGGCTTCGTGCCCGCCGAGGCGCGCGGCCTCTGGACGATCGCGGTCGTCCTCGCCGTGACGAGCTGGGCGGGGTCGGCGCGCGTCCTGCGGGCGCAGACCCTGTCCATCCGCAGTCGCGACTACGTCGCGGCGTCGAAGGTGGCCGGCGAGCGGGCGTGGCGCGTGATCGCGGTCGAGATCCTCCCGAACCTCCTGCCCGTGCTCGCGTCGCAATTCGTCTTCGCCGTCATCGCGGCGATCCTCGGCGAGGCCGGCCTGTCGTTCCTCGGCCTGGGCGCTTCGAACTCGTCGACGCTCGGCACCATGCTCTTCTACGCGCAGAACGGGTTCGCCCTGCCGCTGGGCGCCTGGTGGTGGTTCGTTCCGCCGGGCCTCGTCATCGCGCTGTTCGGGATGGGCCTGTCGCTCGTGAACTTCTCGATCGACGAGATCATCAACCCCAAGCTCAAGAACGTGCGCCTCCACGCGCGTCGCGAGCGTCGCGCGCGCCGTGAGGCCCGCAGGAAGGAGCGTGCGGCATGAGCGCGACGACAGCGCGCCGGCCCGTCCTCACCATCGACGACCTCTCGGTCGTGTACGAGGTGGAGCAGCCCGTGACGGCCGTGAAGGGCGCGTCGTTCGAGCTCGCGGCGGGGGAGATCCTCGGCCTCGCGGGCGAGTCGGGCTGCGGCAAGACGACCCTCGCGTACGCCGTGAACCGGCTGCACAAGCCGCCCGCCCGCATCGCGAGCGGCAGCATCGTCTTCCACGATCGCGAGGGCGGCGACGTCGATCTGCTCGCCCTCGCCGACGAGGAGCTGCGCGCCTTCCGCTGGTCGAAGCTCTCCATGGTGTTCCAGGGCGCGATGAACGCGCTCAACCCGGTCATCAGCATCCGCGCGCAGCTCGAGGACGTGCTCGTCGCGCACCGACCGCGGATGTCGAAGGCCGAGCGGCGCGAGCGCGCGGCGGATGTCCTGCGCCGCGTGGGCGTGGATCCGTCGCGCCTGACGTCGTTCCCGCACGAGCTCTCCGGCGGCATGCGCCAGCGGGTCATGATCGCGATGGCGATGATCCTCGAGCCCCAGGTCATGATCATGGACGAGCCCACGACGGCGCTCGACGTGGTCGTGCAGCGCGACATCCTGCGCGAGATCGTGCGCCTGCGCGACGAGCTGGGCTTCGCGGTGATCTTCATCACGCACGACCTGCCGCTGCTGCTCGAGATCAGCGACCGCATCGCGGTCATGCTGCGCGGGGAGATCGTCGAGCTGCGCGCGGCGGACGACATGTACCGCGATCCTCACCACGAGTACACGAGGAAGCTCCTCGGCTCGTTCCCCAGCCTCAGCGGGTCGCGCGGGGCGTTCATCCGATCCGGCGTCGACGAGTCGCCGGTCGCCGACGGAGCGGAGGCTCGAGCATGACCACGGTGCGCGTCACGGACCTCGTGAAGGAGTTCAGCGTGAGGGAGGGCCTGCGCCGCAGGCGGTTCCGCGCGGTCGACCGGGTCTCGTTCGAGCTCGTGCCCGGACGCACGGTCGCGCTCGTGGGGGAGTCGGGGTCGGGCAAGTCGACGATCGCGCGGATCCTCTCGAAGCTCGAGCACCCGACGTCGGGCGAGATCGACGTGCGGCAGGCGGATGGCCGACCGGTCGCCCCGGCCGAGTACCGGCGCCACGTGCAGATGGTCTTCCAGGATCCGTTCGCGTCGCTCAACCCGTTCCACTCGATCGAGCACCACATCGCGCGGCCGCTGCGGATCCACCGGCGCACGCGCGGCGCCGACGAGACGCACGAGCGCGTGATCGAGATGCTCGAGCGCGTGAACCTCGATGCGTCGTTCGCATCGCGTCGCCCGCACGAGCTCTCGGGCGGACAGCGGCAGCGCGTGGCGATCGCGCGGGCGCTGGCGCCCGGGGCGCAGGTCGTGCTCGCCGACGAGCCGGTGTCGATGCTCGACGTGTCGATCCGGCTCGGGGTGCTGAACCTCCTCGGCCGGCTGCAGCGCGAGGACGACCTCGCGGTGCTCTACATCACGCATGACCTCGCGACCGCACGGCACTTCTCCGACGAGATCCTCGTGCTGTACAAGGGGCGCGTCGTGGAGCGCGGCCCGGCCGACGCGGTCATCCTCGACCCGCAGCACGACTACACGCGCCTGCTCGCGATGGCCGCGCCCGACCCCGAGCGGGTGGGCAAGGTCGTGAGCGGCGAGGCGGCGCCCGACCGGGCGAAGCTCGACAACTCCGTGTGCTTCAACCACTTCACGGGCGAGTGGGAGGGCGCGCGCACCGCTCCCGCTAACGCGGCCTGATCCCGCCAGCATGTCTCGCTTTCCCTGGCTTTCCCGACCGGATGGCCGCGGCAAGCAGGCGGGGGCTAGGCGATCCAGACCTCGAGGACGCGCGCGGAGGGCTCGGACGTCGGGGCCGTCATCTCGAGGACGCCGGTCTCGGCATCCCAGGTCCACGACCATCCGCCCTCGCCCGACGGGAAGAACGGCGCGACCTCGAGGGCGCGTCCGCGCGCCCAGGGCAGCGACAGCCCTGCCGACGCGTCGCCGCGCCGCCGCCACACCGAGACGTAGGCGTGGCCGTCGAGCGCGAGGCCGAGGGAGACCCAGTCATCCTCCCACGCCGGGAGGCCGAGCGGCCAGATCGGCCGCCGCGACCGGATGTCGCCGAGCACGGCCTTGTGCGCCGCGACCGCATCGCGGACCGCCGCGCGCTCGTGCGGGGCCATCCGGTTGAGGTAGCCCGACAGGTACATGCGGCCGAGCACTCCGTTCACCAGCGCGAACGTGCGCTCCTCATCGGTCATCCCGGCCTGCGGGTAGGCCCAGTTGCCGGCCTGCTCGGGGAGGATGGATGCGGGCGCCGCCGCGGCGATCGACGCGTACGCCACGGGGTCCTGCTGGTCGGAGGTCGACTGCAGGTGCAGGCGCGAGAGCATCGCGTAGTCCATCCGCATGGCGCCCGACGCGCAGTTCTCGATGAGGAGATCCGGATGGCGCGCCTGCACGCCGTCGATCCAGTCGAGAACGGCGCGCGCGTGCTCGAGCAGTCCGTGCCCGGGCGCGAGGCCGTCGCGGTCGGTGCCGGGGCCCGTCATCGTGTTCTCGTCCATCTTGATGAACGCGACGCCGTACTCCCCGACGAGGCGGTCGACGACCGCGTCGAGGTGCGCGCGGGCGGCGGGGTGTCGCAGATCGAGCAGGTGCCGCCCGTGCTCGGCGATGCGCACGCCGCCGCGCGAGAAGAACGCGGCGTCGGGCAGCGTCTGCGCGAGCGGCGACCGCACGCCGATCACCTCGGGCTCGAGCCACAGGCCGGGGGTCATCCCGCGCGAGCGGATGTACGCGGTCGCCTCGCCGATGCCGCCCGGGAAGCGCGCGGTCGACGGCTCCCACGCGCCGACGCCGTCCCACCAGTGCCCGTCGGCGTACCAGCCGGCGTCGATGCAGAACGTGTCGGCTCCGGCCTCGGCCGCGGCGTCGATGAGCGGCAGGAGCTTCTCGGTCGTCGGGTCGCCCATGAGCGTGTTCATGTAGTCGTTGAAGACGAGGGGCAGCGCATCGTCGGCGTCGCGCGGGCGGCGGATGGCGCGGCGCTGGTCGGTGAGCGCCCGCAGCGCCGCCTCCACGCCGCCCTCGGCGACCGCGATCGACACCGGCGCGGAGGTGAACGTCTCCCCGTCGCGCAGCCGCACGGACCACTGGTGCTCCTGGTCCGTCGGGCCGGACAGCAGCAGGTAGGCGCCGTGCCCGTTCTCGCCGAGCTCGGCGACCCACGGTCCGTTGTGCTCGATCTGCCACGCGAGCGCGTAGTCATCGCGCGCGGACGCGATGACCCCCGTGGGCGCCTTCTCGCCGCTCGACCACGACCCGCGGTTGCCGAGCGCGAGGCGCGTGCGGGGCGGCTGGTGGTTGTGCGCGGCGCGGCCCACGTCGACGAGGCCCGCCTCGCGCAGCGGCTGCACGCGCCACCTGCTCTCGGCGATCCAGTCGCTGTCGGCGTGCGCGACGACGATGTCGTCGACGGATGCCGTGCGCGCGTCGGCGAGGAACGAGCCCGTCGCGAAGCTCGACACGAAGTCGACGACGAGGTCGCCGTCGACCGCGACCTCGGTCCACGCGCGCAGCGCCGGTGCGGACGCATGCGCCGCGAGCACGCTCGTGACGCGGAGCCCCCGCGACGCGTCCTCCTGTCGCACGCGCAGCTCGCGCCATCCGTCCTGCTCCGACTCCTCGTGGCCGACGTAGCGCAGCGCGCGCCCGATCACGGTGTCGACGTGACGGAAGCTGCCGGGGAACCGGCCGTGGCCGAACGCCGACAGCTCGACGAGAGGCTGCTCGCCGTGCCCCTCGGGCAGCACGGGAGCGGGCGCCGGAGACCCGGATGGCCGGATCGCGAGCACCGAGACGGGCCCGTCCTCGGGCAGGGCGAGGGCGACCTGGACGCGCTCGGCGCGCCAGTGCAGGGTCTCGGGCACGACGGATCCTCCGTGATCTCGGGTGTCGCGGCGGGGCGCTGCCGCGTGTGTACTGTGATCTTTCCAGCGCGGGTGGCCGAGCACAAGCGAGTATGTTCAGAAGGGTGACAAACATGGACGTCGAGGACACGGCGCTCGCGGGCGGCGAGATCGGCGAGATGTCGCCGGCGATGCGGGCGGCGCTTCTCGAGGTGCTCATCCACGGCGAGCTCCCGCGTGCCGAGATCGCGCGCCGCCTCCACCTCTCCCGCGCGAGTCTCACCCGTATCACGCGCTCCCTCGTCGACGCCGGGCTGCTCACGGAGGGCGGCACGCGCCTCATGGCGCAGACGGGGCGCCCGTCCGAGATGCTGCATCTGCGCGCGTCGGCTCGCCACTTCCTCGGGATCAAGCTCACCGGCGACACGCTCTACGCGGTCGTCACCGACCTCTCGGCGTCCGCCGTCGAGAGCACCGAGCGTCCGCTCGCATCGCGCGAGCCCGCGGATGTCGTCGCCGAGATCGCTGACGTGGCGCGCGGATACGCCGCGGACTACCCGACGCTGACGTCGGTGGGGATCGCGATCGCGGGCCGCGTGAGCCAGGCCGCGGACGGAGCGCTCGTCGAGCGGTCGTTCTTCCTCGACTGGACCGACGTGCCGCTCGGGGCGCTCGTGCGCGACGCGACCGGGCTTCCGTGCGCCGTGGAGAACGACGTGCAGGCGCTCACGGCGACCGAGCACTGGTTCGGGGCGGGCGCGGGCATCGACGACATGGTGCTCATCACGGTCGGCGCGGGGATCGGCTGCGGGCTGGTCGTGAACGGCCGGCCGGTCGACGGCGCGCACAATCGCGCGGGCCAGATCAGCCACCTCATCGTCGACGAGGCCGGGCCGCGGTGCGGCCTCGGCCACCGCGGCTGCGCGTCGAGCCTGCTCGTGAACAGCGCGATCGTGAACGCCTACCGACGCCCGGGTGTCGAGTACGAGGGTGTGGTCGAGGCCGCGCGCGCGGGCGACGAGCTCGCGCTCGCGGCGTTCGCCGACGCGGGTCGCGCGCTCGGCGTCATGATCGCGACGGTGGCGAGCCTCGTCGACCCCCAGAAGGTCGTCGTCACAGGAGACGGCATCGCCGTGGTCGAGCTCGCGGGCGACGCCCTGCGCGCCGCGCTTGACGAGAGGCTCGACAAGGACGCCGCTCCGGTCGATCTCGACGTGCGGACGTGGGACTTCTCGGAGTGGGCGCGCGCGGGGGCCGGGCTGGCCATCCGCGCACTTCTCGCGTGAGTGTTTGTTTCAGCATTTGACAAAGTGATCCCCACGCGGGAACCTGGTCTCTGACGATGCCGTCGAGACGGAGGCCCGCATGACCATCACCTCAGCTCCCGTGAGCGCACCCCCGCGCACGACCACGCTGTTCCGCGCCGCGGGCGCGGCGCTCATCGTGGCGTTCCGCGGCGAGGATCTTCCCGAGGTCCTCCACTGGGGCGCGGATCCGGGAGCGGTGGACGGGGCCGCGCTCGCCGCGCTGGACGCGGCGTCCGCACGTCAGATCACGGCGAGCGCACTCGACGAGGCGTGGCCGCTCACGGTGCTCCCGACCGAGCGCGACGGATGGCAGGGGCGCCCGGGCATCGCGGGCACGGTCGACGGCGCGCCGCTCCTGCCCGGGTGGCGCGTCGAGTCGGTCGAGAGCGATGACCGCGGCTTCGCGCTGCGCGCGCACGCCGACGGCCTCGTGCTCGAGAGCTCCCTGCGGTTCGACGCCGCGGGCATCCTGCGCGTCGACCACCGCGTCGAGAACGCGGGCGACGCCGTCGTCCAGCTGTCGGCCCTCGACGCGACGCTGCCGGTTCCCGCGCGAGCGAGCGAGCTGCTCGACCTCGCCGGCCGCTGGACGCGCGAGCGCTCGCCGCAGCGCCGCCCGGTCGCCATGGGCTCGCACGCCCGCGACTCGCGCCGCGGGCGGACCGGGCATGACGCCCCGACGCTGACCGTCGTGGGGACGCCCAGCTTCGACGACCGCACGGGCGAGGCGTGGGCCGTGCACCTGGCCTGGAGCGGCGACGCGGTGTACCGCACAGACCGCCTCGCCGAGGGGCGGAACGTGCTCGGAGCGGGCGAGCTGCTCCGCACGGGCGAGATCGTGCTCTCGGCGGGCGAGGCGTTCGCCGCGCCGACGGCCTGGTTCGCGTGGAGCGACCGCGGGCTCGACGGGATCTCCTCGCGCTTCCACCGCTCGCTGCGCGCGCGCCCCGGCCATCCGCGCGCGCCGCGACCGGTCGTGCTCAACACGTGGGAGGCGGTCTACTTCGACCACGAGCTCGAGCCGCTCATCGCGCTCGCGGATGCCGCTGCCGAGGTCGGCGTCGAGCGGTTCGTCCTCGACGACGGCTGGTTCCTGGCTCGGCGCAGCGACGGTGCGGGGCTCGGCGACTGGGCGGTCGATCCGGCCGTCTGGCCCGAGGGCCTGCACGCGCTCGTCGACCACGTGCGCGCTCGCGGCATGGGCTTCGGGCTGTGGGTCGAGCCCGAGATGGTCAACCCCGACTCCGATCTCGCCCGCGCGCACCCCGAGTGGGTGCTCGCGCCATCCGATCGCGCGACGCGCACCTGGCGTCACCAGCACGTGCTCGACGTCGCGCGCCCCGAGGTGGCCGAGTGGCTGCTCGCGACCCTCGGGGCCCTCCTCGACGAGTACCCGATCGAGTACCTCAAGTGGGATCACAACCGCGACCTGCTCGAGGCCGTGCACGCGGGGCGCGCGGGCGTCGACGCGCAGACGCGCGCCGTCTACGCGCTCCTCGACGAGCTGCGACGCCGCCATCCGCACGTCGAGATCGAGTCGTGCTCGTCGGGCGGCGCGCGCGTCGACCTCGGCATCATCGAGCGGACCGATCGCGTGTGGGCGTCGGACACGAACGACCCGCTCGAGCGCACGCGCATCCAGCGCTGGACCGAGCTGCTCTTGCCGCCCGAGCTCATCGGCAGCCACGTCGGCCCGACGCAGGCGCACACGACCGACCGCGTCACCGACCTGCGGTTCCGGATCGCGACGACGCTCTTCGCCTCGGCGGGCATCGAGGCCGACATCACGCGATTCACGGTCGACGAGCGCGCGCAGCTCGCCGAGTGGATCGCGGAGTACAAGCGCCTCCGCTCCCTCATGCACACGGGCGAGCTGCTGCACGACGCCGTCGCCGATGAGGGGGCCGCGCTCACGGGGGTCGTGTCGGAGGACCGCGCGCACGCGCTCTACCGCCTCACCCGCGAGGCGACGGGGGAGTGGGCCGTGCCGCCCGCACTGCGCCTCCCGGGTCTCGACCCGTCGCGGACCTATCGCGTCGAGGTCGTCCGCGCGCTCACGACGGGCCACCTGCTCGACATGCGGCCCGTGCCGTGGATCGCGGAGGGCTCGGTGACGCTGCCGGGCTCGCTGCTGTCGACGGTCGGCGTGCGCACGCCGCTGCTCGCCCCCGCGTCGGCGCTCGTGCTCGAGGCGACCGCGGTCGCGTGAGGCGCGCGGGAGGGGGAGCGGGTGGAGCGCGCGTCGCGGGTACGGTGAGCGGATGACCCGTGCGGAGATCGAGCGGCTGCGCGAGCGTGCGCGGGCGCTGCTTCCCGCGCACGTGCTCGACTACGTCGCGGCGACGGCGGATGGCTCGAGCGAGGCCGAGGCGGATCGCTGGGATGCCGTGCGGTTTCGTCCGACCGCACTGCGCGGCGAGCTGGATGCGCGGGTCGCGACGACCGTTCTCGGAACGCCTCTCGACCATCCGATCCTCGTCGCGCCGATGGCGCAGCAGGTCGCGGCGCATCCCGACGGCGAGATCGAGATGGCGCGCGCGGCCGCGGCGTCGGGCACCCTGATCGGCGTCTCGACGAACACGGCGATCCCGTTCGCGCGCATCGCCGCGCAGGGGGCGCCGTGGTGGTTCCAGACGTACCTGCTCGCCGAGCCCGCTCTGACCTGGGCGCTCGCCGAGCGCGCGGCGGAGGCCGGGGCCGCGGCGATCCTGCTCACCGTCGAGCTCACGGCGCTGCGCGTCGAGCCGCACGTCGAGCCGGCGAACTGGCCGGAGGGGCCGGCCCGCGCGCGGCTCGCGAACCTCACGGCTGACGAGCGTGCCCTGCTCGGCGACCGCCCAGCGCGCATTCCGGGCCTCGATGACATCGCTCGACTGCGCGACGTGACCGGCCTGCCCGTCGTCGTGAAGGGCGTGCTGCGCGGCGACGACGCGCGTCGTGCGGTCGACGCGGGCGCGGCGGGCGTCGTCGTCTCGACCCACGGGCACCGGCGACTCGCCGGCTCGATCTCGGCGGTCGACGCGCTCGGCGAGGTGGTCGAAGCGGTCGGCGCGGACGCCGAGGTGTCCGTCGACAGCGGCATCCGCGATGGGCGTCACGTGCTGGCGGCCCTGGCTCTCGGTGCGCGGGCCGTCTTCATCGGGCGCCCGGCCTGGTGGGCACTCGCGGCGGACGGGGCGGATGGCGTCGCGCGGCTGCTCGACGGGATGGCCGACGAGCTGCGGCTCGCGCTGCTCCAGGCCGGGGTTGCGACGGGTGCCGAGGCGAACGCCGCGCGACTCGCCCGGGTGACGGGATGGTGAACGCTCGATTCGCGTCTGGGGCGCAGTTGTCCTAAGCTTGTCCGCGGTGACGTGTCCGAGCGGCCGAAGGTGCAACTCTCGAAAAGTTGTGTAGGGTAACCCCCTACCGTGGGTTCAAATCCCACCGTCACCGCCATGCACAAGGCCCCGACTCCCCTGGAAGACACTAGGGGGTCGGGGCCTTTCGCTTGCCTGGGGCTCAAATGCGGGGGCTATCGGCCAAAAAGAGTGGATGGGTCGGGTGTGTCATCCGCGTCCTGCCCAGCCGGAGCGTCGCAGCGCTCGGCCGGGTCAGGCCTGCTGCAGTGCCGCGGGGACTCCGGAGCCGCCGTCGGAGGCGAGGGCCCCCGGGGCGGGGACCCGGGCGAGCCCCAGGTCGGTGACCTCGACCGTGCTGTGCTGGCTCTTCAAGGCGCACTGCAGAGCGGTGTCGAACTCGTCTTGGTCGCGAGAGGCGCAGTGCGCCATGTTGAAGCCGAGGTTCTCCCATGCCGTCACGGAGCGACCGGCACGGGCCCGTGGGACTCCCGGAGTGTCAGCACCGCGTCGAACTCCTGAGACGACACCGACATGCCGTCGATGAGCCTCAGCGCGGCCTTCGCGGCGGTGACACCGACGTCGTAGATCGGGTGGGTGATGCCGGTGAGCGGGGGATCGCTGATCCTCGCCCAAGGGGAATCGTCGAAGGCGATGACCGACAGATCGTGGGGCACGCGCAGTCCGCGCGCGCGCAGCGCGATCAGCACGTTGAGGGCGACGGTCGCGTCCGAGGCCAGCAGAGCCGTGGGCGGGTCGGCGAGGCCCAGGAGTTCGCCGACGATCGCGTCGGTGTCGGCCTCGCTGACCGCGTGGTAGCGGATCAGGTCGGGGTCGACAGGGATGCCGTTGGCCTGCAACGCGCCGACGAGGCCCGAGAGGCGGTCCGAGACCGACGAGACTGCAGTGTCGAGTCCGTTGAAGCGGTCGCCGTCGGTGGTCAGGGCCGAGATGAATGCGATGCGGCGGTGCCCGTGACCGATCAGCAGCTCGGCGGCCTGAGCCGCAGCCGGCGCGATGCGCACACGCACGCCGACCGACTCCAGGTCGTCGGCCCGGCGGTCGAGGAGCACCAGCGGTCGTGCGGCGTCGAGAACCGCGCGAAGGTGCTCGGTGTCGTACCCGGACGCGGGAGACACGATCATCGCATCGACGCGCTTGTCGAGGAAGAATCGCACGGCGTCGCGCTCGTCGTCCAACCGCTCGGAGGTGTTCGCCAGAACCACGTCGTAGCCAGCGGCCCTGGCCGTGTCGGAGATCCCGCGCAGCGCCACGCTGAAGTACGGGTTCTCGACATCGCCGACGACGACGCCGATCGTGCGCGACCGCCCCGTGTTCATGCTTCGGGCCAGTTCGTTCGGGCGGTAGCCGAGTTCCTCGGCTGCCGAGAGTACGCGATCCCGCACCTCGTCGCTCACGGCGCCGTACCCGCCGAGGGCGCGGGATGCCGTCGATTTGCCGACTCCTGCGCGGCGCGCCACGTCGGCGACCGTGGCCTGTCGGCGAAGCGGGATCGGTGTGGTCATGTGCCTTCCTCCGAAGCGCGATTGACAAGAAGTCAACCATACGATTACGGTCGTTGGGTCCGGTCCCAACGTAGCAGGTGGGTCCGGACCCAACGCCTCGATCGTGACCCGTGCGGTCAGGGGATCAGTTCAGAGAGGAACTTCATGAGCGCTTTCGGAATCCGGCGCGGCGCCCTCGCCGCAGCTGCCTTCATCATCGCCGTCGTCCTGACCGCGTGCTCTCCGAGCGCCGGCCCCGAAGGCGCATCGACCAAGGGGGGTGACGACAACCCGTACGGTCTGATCACTCCGGGACAGATCCGCGTCGCCAGCGTCGGCGACCTCAAGCCGTACGCCTTCACCGACGCGAACGGCGAGTTCACCGGCTTCGACGTCGAGCTCTTCACTGACGTCGCCGAGCGCATCGGATACGACGACGTCGTGTTCACCGGACAAGACTTCGCGGCGATCCTCCCGGCTGTCGCGAACGGCCAGTTCGACGTCGGCGTCGCGGCGATCGGCATCACCGACGAGCGCAAGGACACCGTCGACTTCTCCGACGGCTATCTCGCCGGGTTCCTCACAGTGCTCACCAAGCCCGACTCGGGGATCAAGGATGAGGGTGATCTCGCGGGCAGGCGCCTCGGCGTCGTGCAGGGCACGCTGCAGGAGGCATACGCCGTGAAGAACTTCCCCGACACCGAGCTCGTGCGCTTCCCCGACAACAACGCCGGTGTCTCCGGAGTTAACACAGGCAGCGTCGACGCGCACTTCCTCGACTACGAGTCGGCGAAGTCCTACGCCGAGCAGTACGGCCTCGAGGGTGTGATCGACATCCCGTCGTTCGATGCGCCGGCCGGCTTCGCCATCGCGCCGGGCAACGATGAGCTCCGTGAGGCGCTGAACGAGGCGCTGCGTGCGGCGATGGAGGACGGCACATGGAAGGAACTGCACGAGAAGTGGTTCCCGGGCTCGCCGATGCCCGAGCAGTACCTGCCCAGCGACGAGCAGGGCGAGGGCGAGTAAGCGCCCGACCCGGGTGCGGGGTCTCGCACACCGCAGACCCGGCACCCCGAATAGGAGACCCTCATGGACTGGCTCGACAACATCATCAAGACGTTCCTCGATTTCGACGCGATGCTGCAGGTGCTGCCGCAGCTGCTCGGAACGGGGCTGGTGAACACCCTGTTCATCTCGGTGTTCGCGACAGCGCTCGGCATCGTGATCGGCATGATCCTCGCCGTGATGGGCGTCGCCCGCACCGCATGGCTGCGCGTTCCCGCGCGCATCTACACCGATATCTTCCGCGGCCTGCCCGCGATCCTCACCATCCTGCTCATCGGCCAGGGCTTCGCCCGGATGAGCCAGCAGCTCTTCGGCCCGTCCCCGTATCCGCTCGGCATCCTGGCACTCAGCCTGATCGCCGGCGCCTACATCGGCGAGATCTTCCGTGCCGGCATCCAGGCTGTCGAGCGCGGCCAGCTCGAGGCCTGCCGCGCACTCGGCATGACCTACGGCTCCGCGATGCGACTCGTCGTGATTCCTCAGGGCGTCCGCCGGGTCCTTCCCGCACTGGTGAACCAGTTCATCGCGATCGTGAAGGACTCCTCGCTGGTGTACTTCCTCGGCCTGCTGGTGTCGGAGCGGGAACTCTTCCGCGTCGGCCAAGACGCCGCGGTACTCACCGGCAACCTCTCGCCGCTGGTCCTGGCAGGCGTCTTCTACCTGGTGATCACGGTTCCGCTGACGCACCTGGTCAACTACTTCGACAATCGGTTCCGCACCGGCCGCCGCAAGCCCACCCCGCCCAAGAGCGGCCTCGAAGAGGTCGCGGAGCAGTCCCTCAGCCCGGTCTACACCCGAGGAGAGAACACATGACGTACACCTCCCCCCAGCCCGTCACCGAGGGTCGCTTCTACGAGGGCTCTCGCCTGCAGGTCGAGAACCTCCAGATGGCGTACGGCGAGGTCGACGTCATCAAGGACGTGTCGATCTCGGTCGAGCCCGGCACGACCACCTGCATCATCGGACCCTCCGGCTCCGGCAAGTCCACGCTCCTGCGCGGCGTGAACCGTCTGCACGAGCCCAAGGGCGGCCGCGTGCTGCTCGCCGCCGACGACGCTCTCGCCCTCAAGCCCGACGTGCTGCGCCGCCGGGTCGGGCTCGTCTTCCAGCACTTCAACCTGTTCCCCGACCACACCGCCCTGCAGAACGTGGCGCTCGCACTGCGCAACGTGAAGCGGATGCCGAAGGGCGAGGCCGAGCGCATCGCACTCGCGCGACTCACCGAGGTGGGTCTGGCCGAACGCGCCGACCACCGCCCGCGGGACCTCTCTGGCGGCCAGCAGCAGCGTGTCGCGATCGCCCGCGCACTCGCCATGGAACCCGAGGTGATGCTCTTCGACGAGGCCACCAGTGCCCTCGACCCGGAGCTCGTCAAGGGCGTGCTCAATCTGATGGCCGAACTCGCGCAGCGAGGCATGACCATGCTCGTCGTCACACACGAGATGGGATTCGCCCGAAAGGTCGCCGACCAGGTCGTCTTCATGGACGAGGGGCGCGTCATCGAGGCCGGCACCCCTGAGCAGATCTTCGACGACCCGCAGAGCGACCGTCTGCGGCTGTTCCTCTCCGAGGTGCTCTGATGGCGGATGCCGTGAACACCCCGATCCGTACCGCGGTCGTCGGCTTCGGAGTGTCCGGACGGGTCTTCCACAGCCCGTTCCTGCAGGCCGACCCGGACTATTCACTGGACGTCATCGTCACCGGCGATGCAGACAGAGCGGCGGATGCCGCGGCACGCCACCCATCGGCATCCGTCGCCGCCTCCGTCGACGACATGCTCGAGCGCGCCTGCGACCTCGACCTCGTCGTGATCGGCACGCCGCCCGCGACCCATGCCGCCATCGCCACCGCGGCGCTGGACGCCGGCCTCGACGTCGTCGTGGACAAGCCGTTCACCGTGAGCTCCGACGAGGGGCGTGCGCTCATCGCGCACGCCGAACGCCTTGGCCGGCGGATCACGGTGTTCCAGAACCGGCGCTGGGACGGCGACTTCCGTACCGTGCGCGAGCTCGTCGAGACCGGGCGACTGGGGGCGGTGCGGCGGTTCGAGTCGCGCTTCGAGTGGTACAAGCCGGAGATCCGCGCCAGCTGGAAGGCTGAGGCGACTGCGGCTGAGGGCGGCGGCATCCTCCTCGACCTCGGAACGCACCTGATCGATCAGGCCGTGCAGCTGTTCGGCCCGGTCGCCGAGGCACGCGCCGAACTCGCCGTGAACCGGCCGGGCGGGCTCGCCGATGACGACGCGTTCGTCGCGCTGCGCCACGAGTCGGGCACGATCTCGCACCTGTGGATGAACTCCCTCGCGCCCCAGTTCGGCCCGCGGTTCCACGTGCTCGGATCCATGGGGGGATACACCACCCGCAGCCTGGACGGCCAGGAGGCGGCGCTGGCCGCGGGGGTCTCGCCAGACGACGACGGCTACGGTGTCACGCCCGCCGAGCGCTGGGGTGTCTTCGGCATCGAGGGATTCCTCGAGCCGCTGCCCACTCTCCGTGGCGACTACGGCGCGTTCTACCGCGCCCTCGCCGGCGGCATCCGACGAGGCGGGCCGCTGCCGGTCGACGCGGCCGACGCCGTCGCGGTGCTCGAGCTCATCGAGCGCCTGCATGCTCAGACGCCACTGCGACGTCCCGCACACACCGACACGAACGAAGGACAACGATGACCAGCCCGCAGCCTCTCCACGTCGCCGTCATCGGCGCCGGGATCCTCGGCACCTCGACCGCCGCGCACCTCGCACGCCACGGCGCACGCGTGACCCTCGTCACCGCGGGGAAACCGGCGGACGGAGCCTCGGGTCGCTCGATCGCCTGGCTGAACTCGTCCGGGGCGCGTTCGACCGAGTACCGTTACCTGCGCCTGCTGGGCCTGGACCGCTACCGCACCTGGCGCGAGCGGCATCCCGAGAGCAGCCGTTATCTGCGCTTCGACGGCGCCCTCAAATGGGGAGGCGAGGGCGAGAGCTTCCGCGACACCTTCGACTACGAGCGCGCCGGCGGCTACGACTCCGTCTGGCTCTCGCGCGAGCAGGTCACCGCACAGATCCCCGAGGTCAACGCGGATGCCGTGTCGGCGGAGGGCGCGATCTACAACAGGGGAGAGGGATGGGTGAACCTGCCCGACCTCATCGCCGACCTCCTCACCCAGGCGGTCGCCGACGGCACCGAGCTCATCGAGGACGCAGGCGACGTGCGCGTCGACGTGCAGGACGGCGTCGCGGTCGGCGTGATCCTGGGCAACGGGGCGCGGCTCGCCGCCGATCGCGTCGTGCTGGCCACGGGAGGCGACGTGCCCGCTCACCTCGCCGCGCTCGGCGTCGTGGTGCCGGATGCCACGCCGGCCGCCTTCGTCGTCATCACCGAGCCGGTAGAGCCTCGCGTCCGCACAGTGCTGAACACGCCCCGCGTGGCCGTGCGGCCGATGCCCGACGGCCGTCTGGTGCTCGACGCCGACTGGGCCGAGAAGTCGATCATCGTCGGCGAGGACGGCGCCCTGACCGTGCCCGAGGAGTCGGTGCAGGGCCTTCTCGACGAGGGGTCGCGGGTGCTCGCCGGAAACCCGACCCTGATCGCGCACCGCGTCGCCGCCGGGCTGAAGCCCATTCCCGGAGACGGCGAGCCGGTCGTTGGTGCGGTGCCGGCGATCGACGCACTCTCGGTGCTATTCACGCACTCCGGCGCGACCCTCGGGCTGATCCTGGGCGAGCTCCTCGCCGAAGAGGTGCTGACCGGCAGGCCGTCCCCCGTGCTGGACGTGTTCCGCCTCGATCGCTTCGACGCGGATGCCGAGCCCACCGAGGTCGGCATCGGCGCGTGGGCTCCCGTGACGAGCGCCCCCGCGGTCGCCGCGGAGAAGCCGTGAGCCCGGTCGTCAGCATCGCCGGCTTCGGCGACAACGTCGTCGACTGTTACGCGTCGGCCGGAACCATGTTCCCCGGAGGCAACACCCTCAACGTTGCGGCCTTCGCCGCCCGAGCGGGGGCGCGGGCCGCGTACTTCGGCCAGGTGGCGAAGGATGCCGCGGGCGAGCACATCGCCCGTTCGCTGGCCGCAGAGGGAGTCGACACGACGTGGCTGCGCCGTGCGGCGGGCCGGACGGCGCACTGCATGATCGGCCACGACGCGCACGGAGACCGCGTCTTCCTGTCGTTCGATCTCGGGGTGTCGCGATTCGCCCCCACGTCGGACGACCTCGACGCCCTCCGGGGGTTCGACGCCGTGCACGTCGGTTCGTCCAGCGGCCTCGACGGGCATCTCGAGGCGTTCGCGAGCCGGACCCGCCTGTCGTACGACTTCGCGACGACCTCGGATGCCGAACACATGGAGCACGTCGGCGGGTTCTGCTTCCTCGCCGTCCACTCCGGTGGCGACCTGGACGATGCGGCAGCAGCCGACCTGCTCGCGGCGAGCGAGGCTTCCGGCGCGCGATGGAGCCTGCTCACGCGCGGCACCAGGGGAGCCGTGCTCAGCCACCAGGGCCGGCGATGGACGGGCGAGGCCCGCACCGATCGCCCGGCCGTTGACACCCTCGGCGCCGGCGACAGCTTCGCGGCGCGGGTGCTCGTCGGCATCCTGCGCTCCGAAGACCCGGCGTCGCTGCTCGCCGCCGCCGCCGACGTCGCCGCCGACACCTGCCAACGACTCGGCGCCTTCGGTCCGGGCATCCCGATCGACCCGACCGTGCTCGCCGGAAGTGGCGCGGCGCACACCCTCGAACCCACCATGATGAAGGAGCACCGATGACCGACGGCACCTATGTCGGACCCACCCCCGTCAAGCCCATCCCCCAGGGCATCCGCCCCTCGCAGAAGCACGCGCTAGCCCGCTGGGACGAGATCCGCGACTTCGTCGCCGGCCTCTCGGCTCTCGACCGCGTCTATCTCGTCGGAGCGGGAGGCTCGTTCTCCGGCCTGCAGGCCGCGCACTACGTGCTCGATCGCGAGTCGGCCATTCCCGTGGTCTCAGTCAACTCCGACGAGTTCTACCACCGCGCTTCCCCCGGTGTGGGCCCGGGCGCGTTCGTCGTGGCCCTGTCGGCGGCGGGCACCACCGCCGAGACCGTGCGCGCCGCGTCCTGGGCGCAGGAGCGGGGCGCGGCGGCGGTCGCGGTCACCCTCAAGGCCGACGGCCCGCTGGCGCAGGCCGTGGCCACGAGCTTCATCTCGCAGAATGGCGACGGCAACCAGATCGTGCTGCAGTTGCTCGCCCTCGCAGTGCTCGCCCGTGAGGGGCGCGACGTGAGCGCGAAGCTGGACGCCCTCGCGGCTCTGCCGGACGCGACCGAGGCCGCGCTTCGCGGGTTCGAGCCGCTGGCCGCCGCAATCGCCCAGGACATGAAGGACGTCCCCGTGACGTATCTGATCGCCTCAGGCCCCCTGCAGGGGATGGGCAGCACCTTCACGGCCTGCTTCCTGCAGGAGATGCAGTGGATGCACGCGTCGACCATCAACGCCAACGAGTTCTTCCAAGGGCCGTTCGAGGTGTTCGACAAGCAGACCAGGAGCATCCTGTTCCTTGGTGAGGACGAGACCCGCCCGATGGCGGAGCGGGCCGAGCGCTTCCTCGACGAGTACAGCGGCACCACGCACAAGATCGACAGCCGTGACCTGGACCTGCCGGGCGTTCCGGAGGACCAGCGCGGAATCATCGCGCCGCTGGTGTTCTACCCCATGATGTTCCGCCTGGCGGAGAACTACGCGGCCGTGCGCGGCTACGCACTCGAAGGCCGCCGCTACATGTGGCAGTTCGCGTACTGAGAACGCAAGCGGGGCCCGGCCGTCCCGGCCGGGCCCCGCTTCGCTCTGCATTCCGGCGGAGCCGACGCGACAGGATCGACGGCTGGGGACCCACGTCGATCCAACAGGGCGAGATGGGTTCGAATCCCACCGTCACCGCCATCCGAAACCCCTCCTTGCGAGGGGGTTTCGTCGTTCACTGCATGGCTATCTGGATGCGCCGGTCGAGGTCGTCGAGCTCCGCGAGCAGCTCGGACGCCGCCCAGACGCGGTCTCGCTTGCGACCGGTGATCTCCTCGATGAAGCCCGCCTGCGTGAGGCGCGCGATCGCCTTGTAGGTCTGCTGCTCTGAGGAACCCGATCGGCGTTCGATCTCGGCGGCGCCCATGATGGGGTGGTCGTAGAACGCGGGGATCAACGCGGCCACGGCGGAGCCCGCGCGAGGGCGCAACTCCTCAGCCCATTCGCCCGGCATCGCCTTGATCCGCGCGATCGATTCGCGAGAGCAGATGGCCGCGGCGTGGGCCGATCGTGCGAAGAGGTCGATGAGCGGGGCCGGGCTTCCACGACGGTACTCGCCCAGTGCGGCGAAGTAGTCGTCTCGCTTTGCGAGCAGGCCGCTCGCGAGCGGAACCACGGCATTGCGCGTCACACCGCGCCGGCGGAAGACCGCGGAGACCAAGGCCCGTCCGATTCGTCCGTTGCCGTCTGTGAAGGGATGGATGGACTCGAATTGGGCATGCCCGATCGCGGCCTGCACGAGCACGGGCAGGTCGTCGCGGTTGAGGAAGTCGATCAGGTCGTCCATAAGATCCGGAACACGTTCTGGCACCGGCGGCACGTGAAGCGCGCCGCGAGGAGAGTGATCGCTGCCGCCGATCCAGTTCTGCATGTCACGCAGGCGGCCCGCGTAATCGGCTTCGTGCGGATCGTCGTGCATGAGCGCGCGGTGCGCGACGAGGAGGTCGTCGAGGCCGAAACAGCCACGCGCCGCGACGTCGGCGATGAGTCGGTGCAACGCGGTGCTCGCGGCGACCATGCTGGAGGCCGACGAGTTCGACCGACTGCCGGCGAGCGCGCGCGCATAGTCCACCGCGCTCGCGGTGATGCGCTCGATCTTGGACGAAGCCACCGACTCCGTCCAGATCATGAAGCGGCTGAGCGCGGCTGAGTGTCCTTCGGCGTCCGTGTCGGCCTGCGCGACCGCGAGCAGAGCCTGTTCGGACGTGACAAGCGTCGCGATGGGCGGGACATAGTCGAGCGCCGCGATCCTCGGCGGGACACTCGCGTCCACCGAGGTGAGCATGCGGTCAGCGCGTGTGCCCCCGCGGACGGTCTGTCTCCAAGGCACCGTCTCGAGTTGGTGACCGGGCCACGAATCAGGCTCGCCGTCGATCCGCATCGCGTTCACAACCCGAGTATCCAGCGCGTTACTCGTCTTTAGTAACCCTAAAAGCGAGTTTCATCGCACCTGCTCAGCCCTCTCCGCTCACACGATGACGTCCTCCCGCGAGCCCAGCGCGCGCCATCCGCTCGCCCGCACCTCGGGGCGGTCGAGCACGTCGACCGTCGGCAGCACCCCGAGATCGAGCCCCGCGAGCTCGGCGATGTCGGCGATCGGCACCTGGAACGTGCGGAAGGCGCCGAGCGGCGGCGTCGCGAACCGCCCGCCCGTCGTGTCGACGAGGTCGGCCTGGTCGAGCACGAATCCGGCCGCCGCGAGCCCGCTGTCCGTGCGCCACGCGGCGATCTTCCAGAAGCGCAGCGGCACCTGGATGCCGCGATAGGGCGGGTCGTCGTCCTCGAGCACCGGAGCGGTGAAGACCGACACGCGCTGATCGGTCGCATCGGCGTACTCGAGTACATGATCCTCGAGACCGAGCCACAGCTCCTTCGACTGGTTGAAGCCGGCGGCCTGCGGCGCGGCGTTCGTGTAGAAGAACGTCGCCTCCATCGCGGCGCGCGCGTCGTTCACCGATCCCCAGCCCGGGTCTCGGCGGCGGACGAGGTGCCCGCGATCGAGGTCGTTGCCGGCATACACCGCGGGCCCGGTCTGCTCACGCTCGGGCACACGCGGATCGAGGCGCCACTCGCCGCTGCGGCGCAGATCCTGCAGCTGAGCGCCGTCGATGTTCACGGCGGTGGCCGCCGCGAGCCGGCGATCGGTGTCGAGGAGGACGGAGAACCGCGGATAGGCCAGCTCGCGGATGGCGCGGGCCGGGCCGGGCGCGGGAAGGGGGAGATCGATGTCGAGGAAGTCGGACGCATAGCCGTCTGAGGTCACGCGAGCAGTCTCGCGCGAACCTCGGACACTGTCGACGCCTGCGTCACGCCGGATGCTCGAGGCGGGCTCCTCCCTCGCGCTAATTGTGGCTATTGACAACGTTTCACGCCCGCCCTACTCTTCAGAAAGTCTCGAAGTAGCTTCCGAAAGTTTCGGGGCCGCGAGCACAGCAGCCGATCTCGAAGAGGAGAATCATGATTCGTTCCACGCGCCGGACAACGTGGATCCGCGCAGTCGCAGCAGCGGGGGTGGTGGCCGGCCTCGTCGCGACGAGCGCCTGCACGGCAGAGGGCGGAGACGCCGCCGAGGTCGACGTCGATGCGCAGTCGGTCGGGGCGATGGAGGACTTCGCTGCCGACGAGCAGTTCACGGCGACGGAGCCGTTCGACCTCTCGATGCTCTGGACCGACTGGCCCGAGGTGCCGGTCACCGACGACTGGCAGATCTTCGACGTCATCGAGGAGCGGACAGGCGTCTCGATCGACCTCACCCACATCCCCTTCAGCGACGCGACCGAGAAGCGCAGTCTGCTCATCTCGGCCGGCGACGCCCCCACGGTCATCCCGCTCGTCTACACGGGCGAGGAGGAGCCGTTCGTCTCGTCGGGCGCCGTCCTCCCCATCAGCGATTACGTCGAGTACATGCCGAACTTCCAGAAGTACGTCGAGGAGTGGGACCTCGGCGCGATGGTCGAGCGGCTCAAGCAGTCCGACGGCAAGTACTACATGCTGCCGGGCCTGCAGGAGGTCTCGGTCCCGGTCTTCACGCTCATCATCCGCAAGGACGTGTTCGACGAGGTCGGCGCTCCGGCGCCCGAGACCTGGGAGGACCTCCGCACGGGCCTCGAGCTCATCAAGGAGAAGTACCCCGACTCGAAGCCCCTGGCCGACGGCTTCGAGGGCCAGTCGATGCTCAACTACGCGGCCCACGCGTTCGGCACGCAGGCCGGATGGGGCTTCGGCGACGGCACGATCTGGAACGAGGAGAAGGGCGAGCTCGAGTACGCCGGCACGTCCGAGGGCTACCGCTCGATGGTCGAGTACTTCCACGGGCTCGTCGAGGCCGACCTGCTCGACACCGAGTCGTTCACGGCAGCCGATGCGGGCGGCGGCGCGGCGAACGTCGCGGAGAAGATCGCGAACAACCAGGTCTTCGCCGCCTCCGGCTCGAACGGCACGGTGAACGAGTTCGCGGCGGCCCTCGACGCGGCCGGCGTGACCGACTACGAGCTGGTCCAGCTCGCGCCCCCTGGCGGAGAGGCGGGCATGGTCGTCGAGCCGCGCAACTTCTGGAACGGGTTCATGCTGAGCGCCGACATCGCGGAGTCGCCGAACTTCATCGCGACGCTGCAGTTCCTCGACTGGCTCTACTACAACCCTGAGGCGCGCGAGCTGCTCCGCTGGGGCGTCGAGGGAGAGACCTACGACAAGGCGGCCGACGGCACGATCACCCTGAAGCCCGAGTTCTCGTACGACGACTTCAACATCAACCCCGACGGCGCGACCGACATCAAGAAGGATCTCGGATGGGGCAACGATGTGCTCGCGGGATCAACCGAGTCGCGAGAGCTCAAGGAGTCGTACAACGCACCGCAGTTCGTCGAGTACATCGACACCGTCCTGTCGACGCGGACACCGCGCGACCCGAACCCGCCTGCCCCGCTCGACGAGGCCGAGCTCGAGCAGGCGTCGCTCCTGTCGACGCCGCTCTCTGACGCGGTCCGCACCGCGACGCTGCAGTTCATCCTCGGAGACCGCGACCTCTCCGAATGGGACGCGTACGTCGCGGAGCTGGAGGCCGCCGGCCTGCAGACCTATGTCGATCTCATCGACGGTGCGCGCGAGCGCTTCGCGGAGCAGAACGGCTGACGCACTCCGGTTAGCCGCCGTTCGCGGGGTGGCGACCCGGAACCCGTCGAAGGGATGACGACATGACCTCCACGACCACGGGTGCGGCGCTCGCCGCAGACCCGTCCTCCGCTCCGCCGGGCGCGACGACGACCCGCGTGATCACGACCGCGGGCGGGCCCCGCGGCCGCTCAGGGCGACGCGGCCGGACGCCGTGGCGCACCGCGCTGCGGCGGGACTGGCAGCTCTACGCCCTCGCCCTGCTGCCCCTGATCTTCTTCGCGATCTTCCGCTACGGTCCCATGATCGGCAACGTCATCGCGTTCCGCCGGTTCCGCCCCGGCGGGAGCATCCTCGGCGAGGAGTGGGTGGGCTTCCGCTACGTCGAGATGTTCATCAAGGACCCGGCCTTCTGGCAGGTGTTCGCGAACACGGCCATCCTCGGCGGCCTCACCCTCCTCGTGTGCTTCCCGCTGCCGATCATCCTCGCCCTCATGCTCAACGAGGTGCGCAAGCGCGCGTTCAAGCGCGTCGTGCAGTCGATCTCGTACCTGCCGCACTTCCTGTCGGTCGTGATCGTCGTCGGCATGGTGATGCAGCTGCTGTCGCTGCAGGGCACGGTCAACCAGATCATCACCGCGATGGGCGGCGAGGCCATCCCGTTCCTGCAGCGGCCGGAGTGGTTCCGCGCCGTCTACGTCGGGTCCGAGGCGTGGCAGACCGTCGGATGGGGGACCATCCTCTACCTCGCGGCGCTCACGACGATCGACGAGTCGCTCTATGAGGCCGCGCGCATCGACGGCGCGAACCGGCTGCAGCAGATCTGGCACGTGACGCTCCCGGGCATCCGGCCGACGATGATCACGCTGCTCATCCTCAACATCGGGTCGTTCCTCAACGTCGGGTTCGAGAAGGTGCTGCTCCTCTACAACCCGCTGACGTACTCGACGGGAGACGTCATCTCGACGTACCTGTACCGCGTCGGCCTCGTGTCGAACAACCTCAGCTACGCCGCCGCGATCGGACTGTTCCAGGCCCTCATCGGCCTCGTGATGGTCCTCGGCGCGAACTACCTGTCCCGGCGAATGGTGGGAACGAGCCTGTGGTGACTCTTGCTCAGCGGGCGCCGTCCCGCACTGTCGGCAATCGCGACTCCGTCGGGTACCGCGTGTTCACGGTCGTGAACACGGGCCTGCTCATCCTCGTGTGCCTCGCGATGCTCTATCCGTTCATCACGGTGCTCGCGCAGTCGTTCAGCTCGTCGGGCGCGATCAAGGCCGGGCAGGTGAGCTTCTGGCCCGTCGACTTCAACGTCGACACCTACACGGCCGTGATCGGCAACGGGATGTTCTGGCGCAACTACGGCAACACCGTGCTCTACACGGTCGTCGGCACGGCGATCGCGATGGCGCTGACGACGTCGTACGCGTACGTCCTCTCGAAGCACCACCTCCGCGGGCGCCGTCTGCTCATCGGCATCGCCGTGTTCACGATGTTCTTCAACGGCGGCCTCGTGCCGAACTACGTGCTCATCTCGTCGCTCGGCATGAAGAACACGATGTGGGCGATCGTGCTCCCCGGCGCGATCTCGGTGTTCAACCTGCTCGTGATGAAGTCGTTCTTCGAGAACCTCCCGCACGAGCTCGAGGAGGCCGCGCAGATCGACGGGCTCGGATGGTTCGGGATCTTCACGCGCATCGTCCTGCCGCTGTCGAAGGCCGTGATCGCGACGATGATCCTGTTCTACTCGGTCGCGTTCTGGAACGACTGGTTCAGCGCGTTCCTGTATCTCGACAAGAACGAGCTCTTCCCGGTCACGCTGTTCCTGCGGAACCTCATCGCGGGCGCCTCCACGACCGCGAGCGAGAGCGCGGCCGTGGGCAGCACCGCGGCCGACCTCAACGCGAACATCCAGTCGGTCACGATGATCCTCACGGTCATCCCGATCCTCTGCGTGTACCCGTTCGTGCAGCGCTACTTCGTCTCGGGCGTCATGCTCGGCTCGGTGAAGGGCTGACGGATGGCCGCCGAGCTCGTCGACGAGGTGGGCACCGGGGTCCTCTCCAGGGCCACGGCCGTCGTGTACCGCTGGATCGTCCTCGCGGCGTTCCTCGCGCTGCTGGGCGCGCCGACCCTGCTCGCGTGGATGGCGCTCGGCCTCGCCGACGGCGTCTCGCCGGCGCTCTACGTCGTGGCGCTCCTCCCGGTCGCGCCGGCTCTCTCGGCGGCGCTCTACGCGCAGCGCGCGTGGGCGGAGGCGCCCGACCTCCGCCCCGCGCGCGCCCTGTGGCGCGGGCTCGCGCGGAACGCGAAGGACGTCGCGCTCTGGTGGGCGCCCGTCCTCGCGGCGGCCGCGATCCTCGTCGTGAACGCGACCGGAGCGGATGCCGCGCCCGGCGGCGCCGTGCTGCGTCCGGTCGCGATCGTGCTGCTCGCGGTGCTCGTGCTCTGGTCGGGGCACCTGCTCGTCGTGACCGCGTACTTCTCGTTCCGCACGCGCGACGCCCTCCGGATCGCGGCGGCCGAGCTCTTCTCCCAGTGGCGCGCCACCCTCGGGTTCGCGTCGCTCGCGATCGTCGCGGCCGCGGTCGTGGCGCTCGCGTCCGAAGCCGTCCTCCTGCTGTGCGCGTGGGCCTTCGCGCTCCTCCTGCGCAGCGTCTCCCGTCCTGTCGAAGCCGATGTGAAAGCGAGATTCACCCGATGACCGATGTCCTCACCTCCTCCCGATACCGCCACCGCGAGGCGGACGCGAGCGTGCTCGTGCGCGGCGCCGACGGGGAGCCCCTTCGCGAGCACGACGTGACCGTGGCGCAGCTGCGCCACGAGATCGGGTTCGGATGCACGGCTCCCGGTGTGCCGGGGGAGGGGCCGCTCGCGCGCTGGCTCGACCTGTTCGACACGGCGACCCTGCAGTTCTACTGGGGGCGCTACGAGCCGGAGCCCGGGCAGACGAAGGAGGCCGAGCTGACGCGGCAGGCGCGCGCGCTGAGCGGGCACGGGGTGCGGCTCAAGGGCCATCCGCTCGTCTGGCACACGGTCAAGGCGCCCTGGGTCGACGCCCTCCCGCTGGATGAGGCCGAGGCGGCCCTGCGCGGCCGCATCCGCCGCGAGGTGAGCGCGTTCGCGGGGCTCGTCGACACGTGGGACGTCGTCAACGAGGCCGTGATCATGCCCCGCTTCGAGAACGAGCCCGACGGCATCCGCAACGCCATCACGCGCCTGTGTGAGAAGCACGGACGCGTGGAGTTCATCCGGATGGCCGTCGACGAGGCGCGCGCGGTCAACCCCGACGCGGTGCTCGTCCTCAACGACTTCGATCTCGGGCCCGACTACGAGCGGCTCATCGAGGAGGTGCTCGACGCGGGCGTGCGCATCGACGCGATCGGCCTGCAGTCGCACATGCACCAGGGCTTCCGCGGCGAGGAGCAGGTGCACGCCATCTGCGAGCGCTTCGCGCGCTTCGGGCTGCCCCTGCACTGGACCGAGACGTCCCTCGTCTCGGGCGACCTCATGCCGAAGCACATCGACGACCTCAACGACTACGTCGTCGAGGACTGGCCGTCGACCCCGGAAGGGGAGGAGCGGCAGGCCGACGAGATCGTGCGGCACTACCGCACACTCGTCGAGCATCCGTCGGTCGCGGCCATCACCTACTGGGGCTTCGACGACGCCACGGCGTGGCTGAACGCGCCGAGCGGCCTCATCCGCCGCGACGGCTCGCCGAAGCCCGCGTACGACGCGCTGCGCGATCTGGTCCGCGGCGAGTGGTGGCTCGAGCCGACGACTGTTCGGACCGACGCCGACGGGCGGCTTCCGCTGCGGGCGTTCGCGGGCGAGTTCGAGGTGACCGCCGCCGGGCGGCGCGGCGTGCTCTCGGCGGCCGCGGGCGTCTCGGACGCCGAGGTCGAGCTGCGCTGATCCGAGGGTGCCGGGGCCTGCGAGCCCCGGCACCCTCGGGCATAGGATGTTCCGGAAGTCTCGGCGGGGAGGGTGCGGATGCCACGAGGCGGCGCGACGATCGCGACGATCGCCCGAGAGGTCGGCGTCTCGGTGCCCACGGTCTCGCGCGTGCTCAACGGGCGCAGCGACGTCGCCCCCGCGACGCGTCGCCGCGTCGAGGAGGCCCTCGCGCGGCACGACTACCGCAAGCCGGTCGGGCCGGCGTCCCCCACGAAGACCGCGGGGCTCCTCGACCTCGTGTTCCACGAGTTCGGCAGCTCGTGGGCGCAGGAGATCATCGTCGGCGTCGAGAAGGCGGCGGCGCCGCGCCGCGTCGGCGTCGTGCTCAGCGAGCTCGGCGGCTCCCACCGTCCGCCGCAGGAGTGGATCGACAGCATCACGGCCCGCGGCACGCGCGGCGTGCTCCTCGTGCTCTCGCGCCTCGACGACACGCAGCAGCGGCAGCTCATGGCCCGGTCGATCCCCTTCGTCGTGCTCGACACCGACGGCGAGACTCCCGCCGGCGTGCCCACCGTGGGGTCGAACAACTGGAGCGGCGGCCTCGCGGCCACGCGGCACCTCATCGAGCTCGGGCATCGCCGCGTCGCCATCATCTCGGGGCCGGAGAACGTGCTGTGCTCGCGCGCCCGTGTCGACGGCTTCCGCAGCGCGCACACCGAGATCGGGCTCGACGTCGACCCGTCGCTCGTCCGCTGGGGCACCTTCGAGGTCGAGGGCGGCTATGAGCACGGGCTCGAGCTTCTGCGCCGCCCGGATCGGCCGACCGCGGTGTTCGCGGGGTCCGACGTGCAGGCACTCGGGTTCATCCGCGCGGCGCACGAGCTCGGCCTGCGGGTGCCCGAGGACGTCTCGGTCGTCGGCTACGACGACCTGCCCCTCGCGTCGTGGCTCGCGCCGTCGCTCACGACCGTGCGCCAGCCGCTCGCCGAGATGGCCGCGCTCGCGACGCAGATGCTCATCGCGCTCTCGGATGGCGAGCCCCTCGCGTCGCAGAAGGTCGAGCTCGGGACCGAGCTCATCATCCGGGAGTCGACCGCTCCGCCGGCGTGAGGTCCGCGAGGGAGAGCGCTCGAGCTCGCGCCGCGCGATCAGCCGACCGTGCCGAGCGCGAACGCCTGGATGGCGAGGACTGCAGCGCCTCGCGCCCACTCCACGTTGTCGCCCGAGGCGAGATCGATCGGCGGAAGACGCGTTGAGTCGGGGCGAAGACGCTGCGCGGCCTCTCTCATGACCGCTTCGCCGACGGCGGCCAGGCGCACGGCCTCTCCGGCGATCACGATCCGCTGGGGGAGCGTGAGGTTGCAGACTGCGGCGACGAGTGCCCCCAGCCCGCGTGCGGCGTCGCTGATGATCCGCTTCGCGGCCGGCTGTCCGTCCTCGGCGAGTCGCACGACCTCGTCGAACGTGACGTCGCGTCCGAGCGCATCGCTGGCGTGCCGCTCGATCGCGTCGGAGTTCAGCAGCGCTGCCGCGCAGCCTCGGTGCCCCTGAGGGCACAGCGGCCCGAAGGGATCCATCGGCCAGTGGCCGACGAGTCCTCTTCCGTAGCCGTCGCCCACGACGGGTCTGCCGTTCACCACGAGTCCGAACCCGGTGCCCACGCCGAGCGTGATCACTGCGAACCGCTCATCGTGGCGGGCCGAGCCGAACCAGCCCTCGTACTCGCACAGGGCCACGACGTCGTTCTCGACGAGCACCGCTGCGCCGGTCGCGTTCTCGACCAGCTCCGCGAGCGGGACGCCGCGCCAGCCGAGGAACTCCGCGTGCACGACGCTCCGTCGCGAGCTCACCTCTCCGCCGATGCCGATCCCGATCCCCGCGATGGGGCGGGAGCCGGACAGCGACGCGTGCAGATCTCGGACCTGCTCGACGACCGCCCGCTCTGAGCGGTCGCCGATGGGGAGCTGCACGTGGTCCCTCACGTCGCCCCGCAGATCGGTGACCGCCGCGACGATCTCGTTCGCGCTGATCTTGACTCCGAGGAAATGGTGCGACGAGGCGTCGACGTCGAGCAGGCGAGAGGGACGTCCGGCTCGCCCGCTGCTGCGCTCGCCCGCATCGATGAGAATGCCGCGCTCGATGAGCGGCGCGCTCAAGCGACTCAAGGACGCGTGCGACAGCCCGAGCCGACGGCCGATCTCGGCGCGTGAGACGGGACCTCGACGCAGGACCTCGACCGCGACGGGCAGCGCCGCGCCGGGAAGCGCGTCCCACGGGTGTTCGAACCGAACGCTCATGGCTCCACTTTATGCACGGATCGAGCGAAACCTGGCCGACGAGTCGAGATCCGAACATCGTTGACGCGCGAATTATGTTCGTAGTAGAAATAATGCCGAGCCCGACGACGGGTCGAGCCGAAGACCAAAGGAGGTCGATGTGTGGAGCATTCGGATGCGCACCCGGTGGGCGAGCGCAGTCGCCGTCGCGGTCGCGCTGTCATCGTGGGCGACCGGCGCGGCGCCCGCGTCATCGGCTGCCGCCGTCGATACGACGGGAGGAGCGGCGGGACCTGTCGACTCGCCGGACCTGACGACGTGGTGGCACGACGAGGGCGTCGCGACCTCTGAGCCCATCGCCGATGGACAGGTGCGTCGATCTGAGTTCTACGACGTGTCGGTCGCGACGGCGGCGGCGCCGGAGGACCTTCGAGACTCCTTCGTATACATGAGCGTTCCCCGGAGCGGACGCGAAAAGGCGGGATACACGGATGAGGACGGCGCTGAGTTCGCGGCGGCGTCGGATCTGACGATGAGCTGGTCGAGCTTCGAGTACGCGACCGACGTCTGGGTCGACGTGAAGCTCAAGACGGGCGAGCCGATCGCGTCGGTCGACGACGTGACGATCCGGCCGACGGACCTCGGCCTCGAGAAGCAGCTCGTCGACGAGTCGACGGTGCGCGTGCACGTGCCCTACCGTGCAGAGGGCCTCCGGTTCTCGGTGGAGTTCGATTCCCAGCTCGTGACGTCGTACAACGATCTCAGCGGGGCGAGCGGAGTGCTCACGACGGAGCCAGAGGGGAACAGGGCCATCCACACCGAGCCTCGCAACGCGATGCTGATCTTCGCGAACCCGAAGCTCTCGGGCGCGGAGGCGGAGCGCACCATCCCCACCGATGTATCCGGCACCATCCACCGCCCCGCTCCGGGGCGCGTGGGCGATCTCAGCGACGTCGATTCCGAGATCGTGTACTTCGAGCCGGGGGTCTACGAGATGGGCTCCGACAGACATGCGGTCCTCCCGGAGAACGTGACCTGGGTGTACCTCGCTCCGGGCGCCTACGTGAAGGGCGCGTTCCGCTTCGCGCACGAGACGCCAGAGCGCTTCAGGGTGACCGGGCGCGGTGTGCTCTCGGGGGAGCAGTACGTCTACGAAGCCGATACGGCCAACGGGTACCAGCGCAGCGTGGCCGACAACTGCCACGTGACGTGCGTGAAGATGCTCCAGTTCGAGTCGTCACCCGACGCGCAGACGCTCGAGATCGAAGGGGTGACGATCAACGAGCCGCCGTATCACTCGTTCGTGGTGTACGCGCACGAGGATGGCGCCGAGGTGGGAGTCGAACGGTTCCGCATGGACGTGCGGAACTACAAGCAGGTCGGAAGCTGGTACTGGCAGACCGACGGCATCGAGCTGTACGCCGGCGGGCGGATGCAAGACACGTTCTTCCATGCCAACGACGACGTGCTGAAGCTCTACCACAGCGACGTGGAGATCGATCGCACCGTGATCTGGAAGAACGAGAACGGTCCCGTGTTCCAGTGGGGATGGACGCCGCGCGAGATCGATGGAGTCCGCGTGTCCGCCACCGACATCATCCACAACCGGATGGCATGGAAGGACGCGAAGTACAACACCTGCGTCTTCAACTCCTCCACGCACTGGGAGGACATGGGCGCCGATGATCGTGCGGACCCCGACATGACCGTCCGGAACATGACATTCACGGACACCCGGGTGGAGGGTGCCGTGAACTGCGGCATCCGCATCTTCGCCCTATCGAGGACCGGGAATCTCCTCATCGACGGCTTCGAGGTCGAGTCGTGGAACGGCCTCGACGCGTCCTCGCAGGTGAGCCTTCTCACGCGCCACGCGGATGGCGACGGCGAGCGGGTCGTGATCGGCAATGAGGTCACGGACGGGAACGGGATACGTCTTCACAACTACACGGTCGCTGGCGAGAGCATCCTCAAGGCGGAGGACAACTGGGCTGCTGACGAACCCGGCCGCCTCGGCTTCGACGCCGACACCTGGGAAAGCTGGGACGCCACGAGTGACAACCAGCCGACCGGGCGGGCTCCTCAGCTCACGCTGGATGGGCTCGACGATGGGATGATCGCGCCTTCCCGCGACATCACGATCTCCGGGTCGACGGATGCTCCGCGTGTCACGGTCCGCGTGGCCGGAGTCGAGACCGAGGTCCCCGTCGCAGGAGGCGCGTTCTCGTTCGAAACCGCGCTCCCCGACATCTCGAACCGCATCGTCGTGAGCGCCGTCGGCGAGAACGGGGTCATGGCGGTGGAACGGCGCACGATCATCGCCTACGGAACGGAGGTCGGTGCGCTCTCCGACCCCGCGGGCGACGATCGCGGACCCGGGACGTACACCTATCCGACGGACAGCGCCTTTAACCCGGGAAGCTTCGACCTGCGCGAGTTCGCCGTGTACCAGGACGGCGACATGGCGCGATTCGTCGCGACGACCGAGGGGGAGATCCGGAATCCCTGGGGTGGTGACGGGATGAGCACTCAGCGCCTCAACATCTACCTCCGCACGAGTCCGTCGAAGGCGCCGACGCCGCTGCTGCCGGGCACTGCGACGTCTGCTGCCGGTCCGTGGGTCTTCGCGATCGTGGCGGACGGTCGGTATCCGACGGCGCGGTTCGGGGCGGGGGTGTTTGGCGAGGATCTCAAGCGGGTGGCGGAGGTCGAGCTCGACGTCGATCCTCGAGGACGCATCGTCGTCTCGGTCCCCGCAGCGGTGTTCGACGGCGTCGATCTGAGTCGCGTCGGCTACCAGGTGTCGATCTTCAGCGGCGCCGAGGAGTCGGAAGGCCAGGGCGGCGTACGTCCCGTCTACAGCGCGGAGTGCGCACAAGGGGTCGGCTGCCCCTCGTTCGTCGGGCCGTATCGATTCGGTGGCGGCGCAGGGGAGTGGACCGACGCGACCGAGACGCGGGACACCGACACACGCGATTCGAACGCCATCGACATCCTCTCGGGGCGCTCGCCGCAGAGCCGTGTCCTGGACTGGGGTCGTGGTCCCGTTGTCGTGCCGTACCTCTTCTTGAGCCGGAGATGAGTACGCGCGCGGGGCCGCCGCAAGGGCGGTCTCGCGCGCGTGACCGTGAGGGGGAGCGCTCGCGCCCGCATCCGCGCGATGATGGGAGCGAGCCGCTTCTCGGCTCCGATCGCGGGAGAGCGATGACCACACGGGCGGGCGACATCGCCGCGGACGCCGGGCACAGGCGACGCGCGGCGGGAGCCGGCGCGGCCGCCGTGATCCTCGGCGCCGGCCTCGGCGAGCTCATCGCCGCATGGTGGGCTCCGGCGTCGCGGCCGACCGCGGTCGTCGGCGCGGCGCTCATCGATCTCGCGCCGCCGTGGGCCAAGGACCTCGCGATCGCGCTGTTCGGCACCGCCGACAAGATCGCCCTGCTCGTCGGCATCGCGGTCGTGCTCGCCGCGGTCGGCGCCGGCGCCGGGCTGCTGCAGCGCGCGCGGCCGCCCTGGGGCGCCGTCGCCCTCCTCGCGGTCGGGCTGGTCGGGGTCGCGGCCGCCCTCACACGCGCCGACGCCGACGCGCTCTCCGCGGTCCCGTCCGCCGTCGCGGGGATCCTGTCCGCGGCGGCCGTCGCCATCCTGGTGCCGGCGCGCCGCGGCGGCCCGCGCGGCGACGGGCTCTCGCGGCGGCGATTCCTCCTGCTCACCGTGTCCGCGGCCGTCGTGGGTGCTGCGGCCGCGGTCGCCTCGACGACGAGCCGCGTCGCGAGCAGCGCGATCGCGGCCATCCGCGACGCCCTCGTGCTGCCGCGCGCGTCGACGCGCGCGACGGTGCCCGCGTCGGCGTCCCTCGACATCGAGGGGATCGCGCCCGTGATCACCCCGAACGACGCGTTCTACCGCATCGACACGGCCCTCGTCGTGCCCGAGCTCGCCCCCGCCGACTGGAGGCTCCGCATCCACGGCCTCGTCGACCATCCGTACGAGCTCACCTGGGACGACCTCATGGCCCTGCCGCTCGAGGAATCGGTCACGACGCTCGCGTGCGTGTCGAACCCCGTCGGCGGCGACCTCATCGGCAACGCCGTCTGGCTGGGATATCCCGTGCGCGAGCTCCTCGCGCGGGCGGCGCCGCAGCCCGATGCCGACATGGTGCTGTCGCGCTCGGTCGACGGCTTCACGGCGGGGACACCGCTCGAGGCGCTCACCGACGCGCGGAACGCGATCCTCGCGGTCGGGATGAACGGCGAGCCCCTCCCGCTCGCGCACGGCTTCCCCGCGCGGCTCGTCGTGCCCGGCCTCTACGGCTACGTGTCCGCCACGAAGTGGGTGGTCGAGCTGGAGGTCACGCGCTTCGATCGCGCGCGGGCGTACTGGACGGATCGCGGATGGTCCGAGCGTGGCCCGATCAAGCTGCAGTCGCGCATCGACGTGCCGCGCAGCGGCGCCGTCGCGGCGGGCCGGGTCGTCATCGCGGGCGTCGCGTGGCAGCAGCATGTGGGCGTCGCGCGCGTCGAGGTGAGCATCGACGACGGCGCATGGCTAGACGCCGAGCTCGCGACGGCGATCTCCGACGACACGTGGGTGCAGTGGTCCGCCGCGGCCGATCTCGCTCCCGGGGAGCACACCATCCGCTGCCGCGCCGTGAGCGCGGACGGCGAGGTGCAGACGGGGGAGGCCGCGCCGGTCGTCCCCGACGGCGCGACCGGCTGGCACGCGGTGCGCGTCACGGCGCGCTGACCCCGCCTACTCCTTGACGAGCCACATCGTCTGATGCGACGTGATGCGGTTGACGGCGGGCAGGCGCGAGAGCTTCGGCAGGGTCTCGAGCGCGTACTGGTCCTGATCCGCGACGAGGATGCGCAGGTAGTAGTCGGGCTGCCCGAACATGCGGCGCAGCTCGAACACCTCGGGCACGGCGCTCGCGGCGGCCTCGAAGTCCTCGATCGTCTGGCCGTCGTTGACGGCGATGTCGATCGACGCGATCACCTCGAAGCCGCGGCCCGCGGCCTTCGGGTCGAGCACGGCACGGTACCCGCGGATGACTCCGGTCGCCTCGAGGCGCTGCACGCGGCGCAGGCACGGGGCCGGCGTGAGGCCGACGCGGCGGGCGAGCTCGAGGTTCGTCAGACGCGCGTCCGCCGTGAGCTCGCGGATGATTGCGTGGTCGATGTCATCCAGCTCGTGTTTATTGCGCACGACTCGATTATGCCGCGTGATCTCGCAAGCACTGTGCGCGCTGATTTCCTTACGATTGCGGTGTGACCACATCCGTCCGCTCCCCGCGCGCGACCGGCGACATCCGGGCCGGCGCGCGCACGGTCGCCCCGGCCTGCCTCGCGGTGATCCCGCTCGGGCTCGCGCTCGGCGTCCTCGTCGTGCAGTCGGGGCTCGACTGGTGGTGGGGGCCCGTCATCGCGGCGTTCGTGTTCGCCGGGTCGCTCGAGTTCCTCCTCGTGGGGATGATCGCGGCCGCCGCGCCGCTCGCGCAGATCGCGGTGAGCGCCCTGCTCGTGAACTTCCGTCACGTGTTCTATGCGCTCTCCTTCCCGCTGCACCGCGTGCGCGGGCGCGGCGCGCGGGCCTACAGCACGTTCGCGCTCACCGACGAGGCCTATGCCCTCACCGCGACGCCGGAGTCCGCGGGCTGGAGCGGTGCGCGCATCCTCGCGATCCAGGGACTCTTCCACGGCTCCTGGGTGGCGAGCGTCGCGGCGGGCTCGGCGCTCGGCGTGCTCATCCCGCCGCAGGTCGTGGGGCTCGACTTCGCCGTGACGGCGCTGTTCGTGGTCCTGAGCATCGATGCGTACCGCATCCGGCGGTCCATCCCGGTCGCCGTGGTCGCCCTGCTCTGCGCGCTCATCGCCGCGGTCGTGACGCCGCACGACATGCTGCTCACGGCCATGGGCCTGTTCCTCGCGGCGCTCGTCGGCCGGTTCCTCATCGAGCGGAAGGGGCCGCGCCGTGGATGAGCGGTACATCGCCGCGGCGATCGCGATCTCGGGGCTCATCACGTGGGCGCTGCGCGCGGTGCCCTTCGCCCTCCTGCGTCCGCTGCGCGACAGCGAGCTGCTCGCCTACGTGGGCGAGCGGATGCCCCTCGGCGTGATGGTCATCCTCGCGGTCTACACGCTGCACGACGTCCGCCCGGAGATGGAGTCGGCGCTGCCGCCCCTCGTCGCGCTGGCGGTCACGGTCGCCCTGCATCTGTGGCGCGGCAACGCCGTGCTGAGCCTCTTCGCCGGCACGGTCGTGTGCACCGCGCTCGCCTCGACGCTCGCCGCCTGGGTCTGACCGCGGGGTCGGCGGCCGATAGGCTCGGTCTCCATGGCCATCGGCGCGACGATCCACACCTTCACGGTCCAGCTGGCGGACGTCGACCGCGGCGTCTACGACGAGCTCGTCCTCCGCGTCGCGCGCCATCCGTCCGAGACGGACGCGTACATGGCCACACGGGTGCTGGCGTACTGCCTCGAGCACGCGGAGGGGATCGCGTTCGGCGAGGGGGTCTCGTCGACGGATGAGCCCGCCGTGCTCGTGCGCGATCTCACCGGCGCGATCACCGCGTGGATCGAGGTCGGCGCGCCCGACGCCGAGCGGCTCCACTTCGCGAGCAAGCTCGCCGAGCGCACCGCGGTGTACACCCACCGCGATCCCGCGAAGGTCGTCGCGGCGCTCGCGGGCAAGACGATTCACCGGGCCGACGACATCGTCGTGCACAGCTTCGACCCGGGATTCATCGACGATCTCGTGCGCGTGCTCGAGCGGCGCAACACGATGACCGTCTCGGTCTCCGACCGGCACCTCTACGTCGACCTCAACGGGTCGAGCTTCAGCTCCGCCGTCCACGATCACGCGATCGCCTGACGCGAAGAGCCCCGTCCCGTCCGAATGTGGTCGGACGAGACGGGGCTCGGGTGCGGTCGGGGCGGCGTCCGCGCCTCACGTGAAGCGGCGACGGTATACGGCCAGGGACGCGAGGTACGCGACGACGAGGATCCCGATGCACCACGCGAGCGCGACCCACAGGTCGGCGCCCACGGGCTGCGCCGCGAGCAGGCTCCGGATGCTGTTCACGATCGACGTCACGGGCTGGTTCTCGGCGAACCAGCGCACGGGCCCCGGCATCGACTCCGTGGGGACGAACGCTGAGCTGATGAACGGCAGGAAGATGAGCGGGTACGAGAACGCACTCGCGCCATCCACCGTCTTGGCCGAGAGGCCGGCGATCACGGCGACCCACGTGAGGGCGAGGGTGAAGACCGTGACGATCCCGGCGACCCCGAGCCAGGCGCCGAATCCCGCGGGCGAGCGGAAGCCCATCAGCAGGGCCACGAGCACGACCACGAGCACCGACACGAGGTTCGCGACGACCGAGGTCGCCACGTGGGCCCACAGCACGGCCGAGCGCGCGATCGGCATCGACTGGAACCGCTCGAGGATGCCGCCCTGCAGATCCATGAAGAGCCGGTACGCCGTGTAGGCGATGCCCGACGCCACGGTGATGAGCAGGATGCCCGGCAGCAGGTAGTCGACGTACGATCCCGCTCCCGTCTCGATCGCGCCGCCGAGGACGAAGACGAACAGCAGCATGAGCGCGATCGGCGTGACGACCGTCGTGATGATGGTGTCGGGGCTCCGCCCGATGTGCCGCAGCGAGCGCCCGGTGAGGACGGCCGTGTCGGCGAGGACATGAGCGGTCATGCCGCTTCTCCTTCCGTGTCGCCCACGAGCGCGAGGAACACGTCCTCGAGGCTGGGCTGCTTCTCGATGTACTCCACCTCGGCCGGCGGCAGCAGCCGCTTGAGCTCGGCGAGCGTGCCGTTCACGATGATCCGGCCGCGGTGCAGGATGGCGATGCGGTCGGCGAGCTGCTCGGCCTCGTCGAGATACTGCGTCGTGAGCAGGACGGTCGTGCCGCCGGCCGCGAGCTCCCTGACCGTCTCCCACACCTCGATGCGCGCCTCGGGGTCGAGGCCTGTGGTCGGCTCGTCGAGGAAGATGATCGACGGATCTCCGATCAGGCTCATCGCGATGTCGAGGCGGCGGCGCATGCCGCCCGAGTACTCGCCCGCCTTGCGGTCGCCCGCGGCCGTGAGCGAGAAGCGCTCGAGCAGCTCGTCCGCGACGGCACGCGGGTTCGCCAGGTGACGCAGCCGCGCCACGAGCACGAGGTTCTCGCGGCCCGTCAGCACCTCGTCGACTGCCGCGAACTGGCCCGTGAGGCTGATCGCCTCGCGAACTTTCCCGGCCTGCGTCGCGACGTCGAGCCCCGCGACCTGCGCGCGGCCGGCGTCGGCCGCGAGCAGGGTCGAGAGGATCCTCACGAGCGTCGTCTTGCCGGCGCCGTTCGACCCGAGCAGCGCGAAGATGCTGCCGCGCGCCACCTCGAAGTCGACGCCGCGCAGGACGGCGAGGTCCTTGTAGGACTTCTCGATCCCCTGCACGCGGATGGCCGGCGCGGTCATGATCGCCCTCCCGTCGCGTCGTCGACGGCCTTGCGGAGGCGCTCGCGCTCCCGATCGATCCACTGGCGGCTCCGGTAGGAGCGCACGAAGTCGTCCGCGAACTCGACCGGGTCGTCGCCCACGATCTCGCGCACGGCCATCCCGTCGACCGCCGCGCGCTCGAAGAGGTCGGCGAGGTCGCCGAGCATCGTGATCATCGTGTCGCCGTCGGTGATGCCGCCCTGGTACATGAGGTAGCGGTCGACTGCCTGCGCGACCGTGCGGTGCGGCTCGGGGAGCTCCTCGATCCGCGCCTTGTACTGCCGGTACTGCTTCTTCTGCTCGAGCGAGCCCGTGAGGGCTTCGATCCACTTCGCTGCCATGGTCACCTCTCCTTGTCGTCGTGGAGCTGTTCGATGCGCTCTGCGAGGAAGCTCCACGTCCTCCAGAACTCGGCAAGCTGCTCGCGCCCCTGCGGGTTGAGCGAGTACACCTTGCGCGGCGGGCCCTTCTCCGACGGGACCTTCTCGACGTCGACGAACCCCTTCTGCTCGATCCGGACGAGCAGGGCGTAGACGGTGCCCTCGACGAGGTCCGTGAACCCCTGCTCGCGCAGCCGCGCCGTGATCTCGTAGCCGTACGCGGGCCGCTCGGCCAGGAGCGCGAGCACGATGCCCTCGAGCGTGCCCTTGAGCATCTCGGTCATCTGATTGCCCATCGCTCACCTCCTCTACTCTGTGATGCTGACTACCACTAGACGGTAACACTGAGTACCGGTACCTGGCAACACTGAATACCGAATCCTGCGGAACACGCCGTGAGCGTTCACGGAACCCTTGACCTCACCGCGCGATGTGCCTATCGTGGTGCACGCCGTGAACGTTCACGGCCTCCGATCGAAAGGACGATGGTGACCTCTCCTCAGCTGGCTTCCGCAGACCCCTCGACGCGACCGACCACGGGCGGATGGGCGGTGCTCGGCCCCGGGCAGATCGCGCGACGGTTCCTCGGCGAGCTCTCCGAGAACGGCGGCGGCCTCGTCGCCGTCGGCAGCTCCGACAGCGGCCGTGCCCGCGCGTTCGCCGACGAGGCGGAGGAGCGCGGGGCGACGGATGTGACCGCGGGCACGTACGAGGAGGCGCTCGCCGACCCGCGTGTCGCGGCGGTCTACGTCTCCGCCGTGCACACCGCGCACCCGGCGCTCGTCGTCGCCGCGCTCGACGCGGGGAAGGCCGTGCTGTGCGAGAAGCCGCTCTCGGTGAACCACGGCACGACGATGGCCCTCGTCGACGCGGCCCGCGAGGCCGGCGTGCCGCTCGTCGAGGCGTACATGTACCGGTTCCACCCGCAGACCCGCGCGGTGCTCGACCTCGTCCGGGAGGGCGCGATCGGCCGGGTCGTGCACGTCGACGCGTCGTTCGCGTTCCGCGTCCCGCAGCGTGGGGGCCGCCTCTTCGATCCGGCGGTGGCCGGCGGCGGCATCCTCGACGTCGGCGGATACCCCGCGACGATGGTCTCCGCGATCGTCGATGCGGCCGAGGGCGCGCACGCGTCGGAGCCGGTCGACCTCTCGGCGACGGGCGTCGTCGGCCCCACGGGGGTCGACGAGTGGACGGTCGCGCGCGCGACCTATCGCGGCGGCATCACGGCGACGCTCTCTGCCGGCGTCCGGGCCACCGCGCCGAACGACGTCACGATCCTCGGCGAGAAGGGGCGCATCCGCATCCCGGAGCCCTGGGTGCCCACGGGCGCGACGACGATCGAGCTCACGACCGTCGACGAGGGCGAGCGCGTCATCGAGATCGACGCGGCGCCGGCCTACGCGCTCGAGGCGCAGGCCACGCTCGCGGCCCTGCGCGACGGCGCTCTCGAGGCGGCCGAGATGACGTCGGCCGAGACCCTCGCGACCGCGCGCACCCTCGACCGCTGGCGTGCGGCCATCCGCCTCCGCTACCCCTTCGAGGCGGAGACCGCCGACATCCCGCCCGTGCGCCCGCTCGTCGTCTCGGACGCGGCGATGCGGTACGGCGAGATCCCGGGCGTCGGCAAGCGCGTCTCGCGCCTCGTGATGGGCGTCGACAACCAGCCCGACCTCGCCCACGCGTCGGCGATGTTCGACCACTACTTCGCGCACGGAGGCAACGCGTTCGACACGGCGTACATCTACGGCGACGGCGCGCTGGAGGGGCGCCTGGGGCGGTGGATCGCGAACCGCGGGGTGCGCGAGGACGTCGTCGTCATCACGAAGGGCGGCCACACGCCGCACTGCGACCCCGAGTCGGTGTCGCGTCAGCTGCTCGAGAGCCTCGAGCGGCAGGGCACGGACTACGCCGACATCTACATGCTGCACCGCGACAATCCCGACGTGCCGGTGGGCGAGTTCGTCGATGTGCTGGACGAGCACTTCCGCGCCGGGCGCATCCGCGTGTACGGCGGCTCGAACTGGACCCCCGCGCGCATCGACGAGGCGAACGCCTACGCGCGCGCGAACGGGCGCCAGGGCTTCACCGTGGTGAGCAACCACTTCGGGCTCGCCGAGGCGCTCGACGTCCCGTGGGAGGGCTGCGTGCACGCGACCGACGCCGCATCCAAGCGCTGGCTCGCCGAGCGCGGCATCCCGCTGCTGCCGTGGTCGTCGCAGGCCCGCGGGTTCTTCACGGGGCGTGCGCGGCCCGACGACCTCAGCGACCCCGAGCTCGTGCGCTGCTACTACAGCGACGAGAACTTCGAGCGGCTGCGTCGCGCCGAGCAGCTGGGCGCTGACCGGGGCGTGCCCGCCACCGCCATCGCGCTCGCGTACGTGCTCGCGCAGCCCTTCCCGACGTTCCCCCTCTTCGGCCCGCGTACGATCGAGGAGGCCCGGTCGTCGATGCGGGGCCTGTCCATCGAGCTCACGGCCGAAGAGGTGGCATGGCTGGACCTTCGCAGCTGACGGGAGCGGACGACCCCGCGCCCGCGGGGTCGTCCGCCGCCGGGCGCCGACGCGCGACGATCCTCGACGTGGCCGCTGCCGCCGGAGTCTCGCGGCAGACCGTGACGCGCGCCATGAACGACATGAGCGGCATCAGCGCCGAGACCAAACGGCGGGTCATGGAGGCTGCGCGCGAGCTGTCGTACCGGCCGTCGCGCTTCGGCCGAGGCCTTGTGACAGGCGGCGCGCGGCAGCTGGGTCTCGTCGTCAACGACCTGCGCAACCCGTACTCTCCCGAGCTCGCGGCGGCCGTCGTGCGGCTCGCGGCGGACGAGGGATGGAACGTGATGCTCGTCGACATCGGTCTCGCGAGCGACGCGGATCGCCTCCTCGCGTCGCTGCGCGAGCAGGCGGATGTCGTCGTCGGCTATCTCGGGGAGTGGTCGGCCGGGTGGGGGAGCGGCCTCGCGACGACGCCGCTCATCCAGCTGGATGCGGGCGAGACCACCGAGCACGCGGGCGTGCGGCTCGACCCCGTCGCCGCGATCGGCGATCTCGTCGCGCACCTCGTGGCGGTGGGCGTGCGGCGCCCCGTCGTGCTCGACGCCTCGGCGCCGCGCGAGCCCAGCGCGCGCGGCGCGGCGATGGCGGCGGCATTCCGCGAGCACGGCGTGGAGGCCGAGGTCGTGCACGCGGCGTCGTCGAGCGCCGAGCACGCGTCCGCCGTCACCGCGCAGATCGTGCGGCGGGCAGCGCCTCCCGACGCGCTCCTGGCGTTCAACGACCTGATGGCGCTCGGCGCGCTGTCGGCCTGCCGCCATGCGGGCCTCGATGTGCCGCGCGACATCCGCGTGGCGGGGGTCGACGGTCTCACGATCGGGACCCTCGTCGCGCCGACCCTCACGACGCTGGCCGTCGACTTCGACGAGGTCGCCCGCCACACCCTCGAGCTCGCCGTCGCGCTCCGCGACGGCGACGCCGACGTCGATCGCTTCCGCGTCGTGCCGCATCGTCTCGTCCTGCGCGAGTCGGCGTAGCGAGGGCGGGGCCGCGGCCCCGCCCTCGCCTCAGTCGCCCTTCACGTTCACGAGCTGGCGCAGCGTGTGCCGCACCGAGACGAGATCGGCCGCGTCGGCCATCACCTGATCGATCGGCTTGTACGCCTGCGGGATCTCGTCGATGAACGCCTCGGTGTCGCGGTACTCGATGCCGGCCATCGCCTCGCGCAGCTGCTCGCGCGTGAACGTGCGGCGCGCAGCCGACCGCGAGTACTCGCGGCCGGCGCCGTGCGGCGAGGAGTTCAGCGCGAGGGCGTTCCCCCTGCCCTCGACGACGTACGACGCGGTCCCCATGGATCCCGGGATGAGCCCGGGGCGACCGGCGTCCGCCAGGATCGCTCCCTTGCGGGACACCCAGACGCACTCGCCGAAGTGCATCTCCGACTCCGTGAAGTTGTGGTGGCAGTTGATGCGCTCGAGCTCGTCGACCTCGGCGTCGAGGAAGCGGCCGAGCTGGTGCGCGACGCGGTCCATCATCTCCTCGCGGTTGAGCAGCGCGAACCGCTGCGCCCACCGCAGCTCCCTGATATAGCGGTCGAACTCGTCCGTTCCCTCGACGAGGTACGCCAGGTCGATGTGCGGCAGGTCGAGCTCGTCGCGCCGGGCCAGGCTCTTGGCGACGGCGATGTGATGCTGCGCGATCCGGTTCCCGACCCCGCGTGAGCCGGAGTGCAGGAACATCCACACGGCATCCGTCTCGTCGACCGAGACCTCGATGAAGTGGTTGCCGCTGCCGAGCGATCCGAGCTGCAGCCGCCATCTCCTCGCCCGCTTCGCGGGATCGAAGCCCGCCTCGGCGGCGAGCTGCTCGAGCTCGGCCACCCGCGGCTCGGCTGTGGCGACGACCTTGCGGTTGTCGTGCCCAGCCGAGAGCGGGATGGCGCGCTCGATCTGCTCGCGGAGCTCGCGCAGATCGCGCGAGACGAGATCCGCGCGCGTGAACGGCGTGCGCACTGCGATCATCCCGCAGCCGATGTCGACGCCGACCGCGGCCGGCATGATCGCGCCGCGTGTCGGGATGACCGATCCGACGGTCGCGCCGAGCCCGAGATGCGCGTCCGGCATGAGCGCCACGTGGGGGTGGATGAACGGCATGCGCGAGGACGTGCGCGCCTGCTCGACCGTCTGCTCGTCGATCAGGCTCGCCCACGACAGCAGGCGTTCCGAGAGCCTCTCCATGATTCCTTTCCTTCGATCCGCGGGTCCTGGTCCCCGGACCTCCTCCGCGTGACGGAAAGGAGACGCCCCGGACCTGTGCGGTGCGGGGTGTGATGCGAGCGGGTGCTGCTACACGGCCGGCGCCGGAGGGGTCGACGAAGAGCGGTTCTGGGGCTTGCTGCCCAGGACCGCCCGGCGAAGCTCCCGTCGCGGGCTCATCGCGTCGTCCTCTCGACTCGCTGCGTGTGCCGGTCGGCACAGCCTTGCGACCCTACCGGCGGGCCGTGTCGGCGCGCAAGGGGCCGCCTCGGAATCGCGAACCGATGCGAACGGATGTCCGCACGTGAGTTATCCACAGATCGAGATTCTTCGGTGGAATGTCCGAGGCGGTCGGTACTCTGGAGGCATGTCGAAGACGACGTCGCCGAGCGGGTTCTCGAGCGTTCCGTGGGAGTTCACGGACGACGAGATCGCGTCGACCCGCGCGCTGTGCGGGCGCCTGGAGACCTCGCGGCGACTGCGCGCGCAGGCCGATGCGATGGAGATCGAGGCGCTTGCCGAGGCCGCACGGATTGCTCGGGCGCAGCGGGAGCGCGCGGGCGGACCCTCGTCGTACGACTTCCCGTTCCGCTCGATGGCGAGCGAGACCGCGGGCGTGCTGCACGAGTCGAAGTCGCGGATGATGACGAAGCTCGCAGACGCGGAGGTGCTGGTCGAGCGGTACCCCGCGACGGTTCAGGCGCTGGCTGAAGGCCGGATCACCGTGCGGCACGTCGACGTGATCCGGCGGGCGGGGGAGCGGCTGCCCGAAGAGCTCGACCAGGAGTACGAGGAGGCGGCGATCGGGTTCGCCGAGACCGCCTCGCCCGGCCAGTTGCGGGCCTTCGCGATCGAGCTCGCTGAGCGACTGTGCCCGACGCCGATCGCCGACCGGCATGCCGCCGCACGCGCGCGTCGACGGGTCCGCGTGGATGACCTCGAAGACGGCGTGAGCAGATTCGAGCTGATCACCTCCACAGCCGAGGTCCACGCGGCGCGGGACCGCATCCGGAGCATGGCCCGAGCGATCGTCGCCGAGAACCGCCGCGCGCGGAAGGCGGCGGAAGCGGAAGGCGGGCCGGAGGCGGCAGCGGAGGTCGACCCGCGCACGCAGTCGCAGATCGAGGCGGACCTGTGGATGGACCTGGCGCTGACGGGCCGGCCGTCCGCGCACGCGCTCCGTGAAGGCGGCGCGCTCGACGCGATCCAGGCGAACGTGCAGATCGTCATCCCCGTCGAGACGCTGGTGGGGCTCGACGACGAGGCCGCCTTCGTCGCCGGGCACGGTCCGGTCGACCCCGAGACGGCGCGGCGCCTGGCCGGACACGCGGCGGGGTGGGACCGGGTGTTCCTGCGTCCTGACACCGGAGCCCTCCTCACGGTGGACCGATACGCCCCCACCGCGGCGCAGCGCCGGTTCCTCCTCGCGCGGGACGAAACGTGCCGTGGCCCGGGGTGCGAGAACCGAGCCGCGACGGCGGATCTCGACCATACGATCCCGTATCTGCGCGGCGGGGAGACGTGCGTGGGCAATCTGGAGTGCCTGTGCGAGGGATGTCATCTCGACAAGCACCACTCGCCGTGGACCGTCCGCCAGATCAGCCCCGGGGTGCTCGAGTGGGTCAGCCCGATCGGGCGGACCTCGGTCGACCGCCCGAGACCCCAGGTACGGTTCGAGTCCCTCCCGGAGCCGAGGGCGAGATCCGGCGCCGCGCCGCCGGGGGAGTGGCCGTCTCTCGAACACGAGGTTGAGGTCGAGATCGATGCTGACCTCGAGGTCGACGTCCCGATCCCCGATGTGCTGCCGGACGCGCCTCCGTTCGATGAGGCCTGGCAGCAGCTGCTCTACGACGAATGGGTTGCCGAGATCGAGGCGGATGAGTTCGACCTGCTCGTCAGCGAGTCGAGCGGCGCGGTCGGGAGTGCGATCCATCCCTCGGTCTGAGCCGCGGGGCGCAGCTCGTCGGGTACGGGGAGGGTGTGCCCGAGCGCGTGGGCGCGCGCGTTGAGCGACGCCGCGAGCGCGTCGAGTGCGTCGTCGGAACGGCCGAGCAGATCGCGCTGACCGTCGTCGACGTCGAGCCACGGGGCGAGGCCGAGGAGCGACTCCGCGGCCCGCATCCGCGCGTCCGGCTGGGTCTTGTAGCCGGCTGTCTGCACACCCCAGAGTCGCAGGGCCGCGGCGGGGTAGACCTCGACCAGCCTTCCCGCGCCCGAGCGGTCGATGCGCTCGCCTGCCGCCTCGAAGGCGGCGAGCAGCTCCGCGCAGTGCATGGCGGTCATCCCGAGTCGGTCCGTCGAGACGCTGAGCGGCCACCGCCCGGTCACCTCCCGCACCGCCCGATCGGTGTGACGATAGGCGAGCCGACGGCGCCAGTCCCTCCCGGAGAGCGATCGCGGCGACATCTCACCGCGCTCGTGCGCGGAGACGAAGGCGACGAACTCGGCCGGCCAGCCGAATGCGCAGTCGATCGCGACGACGTCCGCCCCCTGCGCGAGCGCGACGATCTGCACATCGTCGATCCCGACGGCGAGGCTCGTGAGCCGAGCGGAGCCATCCGTCCACTCGATCCCGGCCGCGGCCGTCCGCTGGGCCTCCGCTGCGAGGTCGACGCCGATCGTGAGCACGCCCCCACCCTATGGGCGCCAGAGCCCCCCTATCGCGGCGTCGGCACGGCGAACCGCAGGACGGCGGCGAGCGGGGCGCCGTCGGTGAGATCCTCGCGTCGGACAGCGCGGACCTCGCCGCCCGATTCGAGGACGCGCGCGATGACGTCCTCGATGAGGGCCGCATCCTCGCCGTCCTCCACGACGCGGCCGAACTCGTCGAGCTTCCCGGGCAGATCGGCCGCGTGGTCGAATCGCAGCTCCGCGATCGCCGCCGCCGCTGCGGCGGCCGCGACCTCCTCGAGGCGCGACGTCGCGAGGCCCTGCGAGCGCAGCTCGCCGAAGCGCTCCTTCCACTGCTCGGTCGCAGCCCGGCGGCGCTCCGCGAGGATGGCGCGAGCCTCGTCGCCGAGCCGACGATCGTCGAGCGAATCGGGATGCGCGGGGATCGCGGTCTCGAGCAGCGCATCGTGGGTGTTCTGCGCACGGTAAGCCGTTGCGAGATCGTCGGAGATCGAGAGGATGAGCGGGACGCCGCGCGGGACGATGCGGACCACCTCGTCCTGCACGGCGCGACAGAATCGCTCGCGCTCGTTCTGATCTCCGTCGGCTCCGCGAGCGCGGTCGCGGTCGAGCTGCCCGTCGTTGTCGGCGCGCGCGAACACGAGGTCGAGATCGTCGGGGAGCTCGAGCGGGTGCTCGACGAGCGATCCGTCGGCCTGCAGCTCGGTCAGGCGCGCGCGGTGCTTCGACAGCTGCAGCACGAATGCGCACGGATGGTGGTCGCGCGTGCGCAGGAGCGCGCGGATCGCGAAGCGCGAGCCCACACGGACCTGATCCTGCACGGGGAACGGCAGCCGGAACGCCTCGCGCCGATCAGGCGAGGCGAGCAGGAGGAGGGAGCGGGACTGGTGCTCCCAGAACCCGTCGTCGTCGAGCGTCTCCCGGAGGCGGCGGGTCACGGCGCGCTGCTCCTCGGTCGGGATCCCGCGCTGCGCGAGACGATCGGCGACCTGGTCGATCGCATCGCGCAGCGCGATCCGCACGCGCTCATGATCCGCCGGAACCGGGGACGACTCCAGGGCGATGGTCGCGCTCGCGGGGTGACGATGCGCGAGGAGGTCGAGCAGTCGGTCGTCGTCGGGGATGTCCACGGTGAGCATGGGGCGACGATAGGCAGAGCCCCCGGGGAGGACGGGAGGGGGTTGCGGATCCGCCCGGGGCGGGTTAGGCGGCGTCGGCCCGCTTCGCCCGGCGCGCGCGGATCTCGTACGCCGCGAGCAGGACGCCGATCCAGACCGGCCCGATGACGACCGCCGTGCGGTACTGCGGCGAGAACGCCATGAGCACGACGACGCCTGCGAGGAAGGCGAGGACGATCCACGGCGCGACCCGCGCGAACGGAAGCGGGAAGGCGAGCGCGGCCGCGGCATCCGGCCCGATCCGCCGGCGGAACCTCATCTGCGTGATGACGATCATGGCCCAGTTGATGATCGCGGCGATGAGCGCGATCGACAGCAGGTACTGGAACGCGAACTCGGGCCACAGGAACACGACGACGACCGCGATCACCGTGACGGCCGACGAGGTGAGCACTCCGGCGACGGGCGCGCCGCGGCGGGAGAGCCGGCCGAGATACGCGGGCGCGCTGCCCCGCTGCGCGAGCGAGTAGAGCATGCGCCCGTTCGAATAGAGACCCGAGTTGTAGACCGACACGACCGCCGTGAGCACGACGAGGTTGAGGATGTGCGCGGCGCCCGGGATGCCCACGCGGTCGAAGATCTGCACGAACGGGCTCGTCTCGCCGTCGAGGAGCGACCACGGCACGACCGACATGATCACCGCGAGCGCGCCGATGTAGAAGATGAGGATCCGCAGGACGACCTGGTTCACGGCCTTCGGGATGGTGCGCTCCGGGTCTGCCGCCTCGCCCGCGGTCACGGCGACGAGCTCGGTGCCGCCGAACGAGAACGCGACGATCGCGAGCGAGGCGATGGTGCCGCTCACGCCGAGGGGGAAGAAGCCTCCGTCATCGACGAGATGGGCGAAGCTCGGCGTCGGCAGGTCGGGGCTGCTGTTGATCCCGAGCACCACGACGACGACGCCGAGGACGATCATCGCGATCACGGCCGCGACCTTGATGATCGCGAACCAGAACTCGAACTCGCCGAACGCGCGCACGCCGATGAGGTTCACGCCCGTGATGAGCACGAGCACGATCGCCGCCGAGACCCACGTCGGAACGGCGGGGAGCCAGTAGTTGATGAACGATCCGACGACCGAGAGCTCGACCATCGCGACCGCGATGTAGTTGAACCAGTAGTTCCAGCCCGACACGAAGCCCGCGCGCGGGCTCCAGTTGCGGTGCGCGTAGTGGCTGAAGGCTCCCGAGACGGGCTCGTCGACCGACATCTCGCCGAGCGCGCGGATGATGAGGAAGATCACGGCGCCCACGACGAGGTACGCCAGGAGGACGGATGGCCCCGCGACGCCGATCGCGTCGGATGAGCCGTAGAAGAGCCCCGTCCCGATCGCCCCGCCCAGCGCGATCATCTGGATGTGGCGGCTGCGCAGCTCGCGCTTCAGGCCGCCGTCGCCGCTGCCGACGGCGCGTGAGGCCGCAGGGATCCTTCGGGTGCTCATCCCTCCATCCTCGCGGATGCGGGCGCTCAGCCCTCGCGCGCCTGGAGTCCGACGACGACCGCGTGCACGGTGGCGGCCACGAGGGAGCGGTCGAGCGGGCGGTGCTCGAACGTGCGGTGCATGGGCCAGCCCTCGACGAGCGCGTCGAGGGCGCGCGCGACGTCGGGCGAGAAGTGGAGGGTGAGGCTGTCGCGGCTGCGCAGGAGCCACGTGCGCGCGAGCTCGGCGACGGCGGCGTTGTGGTTGCCGTACGCGTACATCTCGAAGAGCAGGACCATCTCGCGCGGCACCGCGTACTCCGCGCCGCAGATGAGGTCGACGACGGCGGCCTCCGCCTCGGCAGGGCCGGCTGCCTCCTCGAGGCTGCGCCGGTAGCGCGCCGACATCTCGACGGACAGGCTCTCGAACGCCTGCTCGAGGATGTCCTCGAGGCTCGAGAAGTAGTACGTGAGCGACCCGAGGGGCACCTCGGCGCGCGCCGCGATGCGCCGGTGCGTGGTCTTGTGCACCCCGACCTCGGCGATGACGTCGAGGGCGGCCTCGAGGATGCGCGACCGGCGGTCGGGGTCGTTCGGAACCTGCCTGCGGCTGCCGCTCATGCCGACCAATCTCTCATGTCCGTGGACCCGGCCCCTCCCGCGCCTGAGTGTGTACCATCGTACAAGTGACCCCTGCCATCCGTCAGCGCCGGAACGCGCTCTTCGTGATGTTCCTCCTCCCCGGCATCGGCATCTCGTCCTGGGTGACGCGGACGCCCGACGTGCAGCGGCTGCTCGGCGCGCGCATCGACGAGATGGGGTTCATCCTCTTCGGGCTCTCGGTCGGATCGATGATCGGCATCCTGTCCTCGGGCGCGCTCGTCGCCCGGTTCGGGACGCGCCCCGTGATCGCCGTCGGGACGCTCTCGAGCGCGACCGGCGTGGCGGTCGTGGGGCTCGGGGCGGCCCTCGGGATCGCGCCGCTCGTCGCGGTCGGGCTCGGTCTGTTCGGGCTCGGGATGGGCGGCGCCGAGGTGGCGCTGAACGTCGAGGGTGCCGAGGTCGAGCAGGCGATCGGCCGCTCCGTCATGCCGCTCATGCACGGCTTCTTCAGCCTCGGCACGGTCGTCGGGGCGGTCGCGGGCATGCTGCTCACGGCCGCGGCGTTCCCCGTCGCCGTGCATCTCGCCGTCGTCGCCGCGCTCATCGCGGTCGTGCTCGCCGCGGCCATCCGCAATGTCCCGAGCGGCATCGGCCGCCGCGCGACGCCGCGCGAGCGCGGTCGACGCGCCCCGCGCGCCGCGGTCTGGCGGGACCCCGGCCTCCTCCTCGTGAGCGGCATCATCCTCGCCCTCGCGATGGCGGAGGGGACAGCGGGCGACTGGCTGCCGATCCTCATGGTCGAGGGGCACGGCGTCGATGCGGCGCTCGGGTCGGGTGTCTACGCGATCTTCGCGGTCTCGATGACCATCGGCCGCTTCGCCGGCGGGCGCTTCGTCGACCGCTTCGGGCGTCCGACGGTGCTCGCCGCGAGCGCGCTGCTCGGGGCGATCGGCCTCGCGGTCGTCATCTTCGTCGACAGCCAGGCGGCCGCTGCGGCCGCGGTCGTGCTGTGGGGTCTCGGCACGTCGCTGGGCTTCCCGCTCGCGCTCTCGGTCGCGGGCGACTCGGGCGAGGACACGGCCGCGCGCGTCTCGTTCGCGGCGACGATCGGCTACGTCGCGTTCCTCGTCGGGCCGCCCGTGCTCGGCCTGCTCGGCGAGCACTTCGGGCTGCGCGCGGCCCTCATCGTGGTGCTCGCGCTCGTCGCGGTCGCGATCTTCCTCGCACCGGGCGCGCGCACCCCGGCCGAGCGCGAGCTCGCGCGCCGCTGAGGGCGGCTCCGCACGTCGGGTTCGCGTGCGCGCCTCGGACGCGGGATACTGGCGATCGCGCGAATGTGAGCGCGCACATCCGATGAGGGAGCGAAATGACCACGCACGCCGATGTCTCGGGCGTTCAGCACATCCTGCGAGCGGGCGGATATGAGGCCGCCGTCGCGAGCGTGGGGGCCACGCTCCGCGCGCTGACCTTCGAGGGGCGCGACCTCGTCGTGCCGTTCCGCGCGGACGAGGTGCGTCCGGCGTATCGCGGCACGACGCTCGCGCCGTGGCCGAACCGCGTGGTCGACGGGCGCTACCGCTTCGACGGCGTCGAGTACCAGCTCGCCCTCACGGAGCCGTCGCGCGGCCACGCGCTGCACGGGCTCCTCTCCTGGGCCGGTTTCCGCATCGTCGAGGAGAGCGGCGCCCACGTGACGCTCGCCGCGACGATCGAGCCGCAGGAGGCGTACCCGTGGCGCGTCACGGTCACCACGACCTACGCGCTCGACCCCGACTTCGGTCTCACGCAGACCGTCTCGGCGGTCAACGAGAGCGCTGCGCGCGCCCCGTTCGGCACGGGCCCGCACCCGTATCTCGTCGGCGGCGCCGGCACGGTCGACGACTGGACGCTCTCCCTCCCGGCCGACACCGTGCTGAACGTCACGGAGGACCGGCTGTCGCCGACGGGGCTCGCCCCCGTGACCGACGACGCCGAGCGCTTCGACTTCCGCGACGCGCGCCGCATCGGCGCCGTCGAGATCGACCACGCCTACACGGACCTCGCGCGGCAGGGGGCGCTGGCCGTCGTCTCGCTGACGGATGGTGAGGGCTCGGGCGTGCGGATGTCCTGGGACGAGCGCTGCCCGTGGGTGCAGATCCACACCGCCGACCTGCCCGGCCGCGGCGCGGGGCACCGCGCCGGTCTCGCGGTCGAGCCGATGACGTGCCCGCCCGACGCCTTCAACTCGGGCACGGACCTCGTCCTCCTCGAGCCGGGAGCGCCCGTCGAGGTCGCGTCCTGGACGATCGCCGCGATCTGAGCTCCGCGCTCAGTCGTCCTCGCCCTCGGCCTGCGAGGGATGCCCGAACTCGATCGGATCGCTCGACGACTCGATCTCGTCGGGGTCCTCGCCCTCGGCCTGGGAGGGGTGACGGTGCTCGGGGTCCGAGGGACGTGAGGGCTGGTCGGGGAACGTGCTCATGTCGCACCTCTCTCTTCGGATGAGGCCAGTCTCCCGCGCGGCGCGCCCGTTCGGAAGGCCTTGACAGCGCAGCGCCCCCTCCGTCGATGGAGGGGGCGCTGCCGCGCGTCGTCGCGGGAGGTGCGGGGGAGGATCAGTCGTCCTCGCCCTCCGCCTGCGACGGGTGGCGGTCGAACCACGCCGGAACCGCGGCGAAGTCGAAGGCGTCGGTGTCGTACTCGAGGGCCGGAGCGTTCATGGTGTTCTCCTTCTGTCGGCGATCTGGGGCGGTCGGTGCCGCGTCGAGTCCAGGATGCGCCTCCCGCAAGGGGCGCAGGAGAAGAAATCTCGCGAAGAAAACGCCGTTCTTTAGAGTTTCCGCAAGATGACGCGCCGCTCGACGCCGGAATCGTGCGTAGGAAAGCGCTTGCCGCTCATTCGTCCCAGCGGCGCAGCAGAGCGGCGATCGCCTGGCCGCCGCCGATGCAGAGCGTGACGACCGCGAACTCGAGGTCGCGGCGGCGCAGATCGAGAGCCGCGCGCACCGCGAGGATGGCTCCGGTCGCGCCGACGGGATGACCTAGGGCGATCGCGCCGCCGTACGGGTTCGTCCGGGCGGGGTCGAGGCCGGCGTCGCGGATGACCGCGACGGCCTGCGCGGCGAACGCCTCGTTCACCTCGAAGACGTCGACGTCCTGCGGCGCCAGCCCCGTCCGCTCGAAGAGGCGGGCCAGCGCGATGACGGGCGCGTACCCCATGAGGGCGGGCTCGATGCCCGCGGTCGCGACCGCCTCGATCGTCGCGAGCGCGTCGAGCCCGCGCGCGCGGACATCCGATGCGCGCAGGAGCACGGTCGCGGCCGCGCCGTCGTTGATCCCTGACGCGTTGCCGGCCGTGACCGTGCCGCCCTCCTGGAAGGCGGGCCGCAGGCGCGAGAGCGCCTCGAGGGTCGTGTCGGGGCGCGGATGCTCGTCCTGCGACACCTCGACCGGCGTGCGCCCGGCCGTCGTCACGGGCACGATCTCCTCCGCGAAGGCCGCGCGCGCGGCGTCGCTCGCGGCCCGCCGCTGGCTCTCGAGCGCGAACGCGTCCTGCTCGGCCCGGGACACGCCGTACCGCTCGGCGACGGTCTCGGCCGTCGTGCCCATGTGGCGGCCGCTGAACGGGTCGGTGAGGATCGCGAGGGTCCCGTCGCGCAGGACGCGGTCGCCGAAGCGCGCGTTGCCGCGGGCGTCGTCGACGAGGAAGGGCGTGCGCGACATGCTCTCGTCGCCGCCCGCGACGACGACGTCGACGTCGCCCCAGAGGAGCTCCTGCGCGCCCGACCAGATCGCCTGCAGGCCCGAGCCGCAGAGCCGGTTCACGGTGAGGGCGGGCACGCTCGGGGCGAGCCCGGCCGCGAGCGCGACACGGCGCGCGTTGTACGCGTCGGCTCCGTACTGCGCGACGCAGCCCATCACGACCTCGCCGACCTCCGCGCCGTCGACGGCGGCGCGGCGCAGCGCCTCGCTCACCGCGGCGGCGCCGAGCAGATGCGCGTCGGTGTCGCGGAACGCTCCCGCGAACGACCCGACGGGCGTGCGCGCTCCCGACACGATCGCGACCCTCTCGGACATCCGGACCTCCTCGTCCTGGCGTCGGCCGGGTGTCAGGCCGACTCCTCCGCGCGCTCGGCGATCTCGCGGTCGATCTCGTCGGGCTCGTAGCCGGGCACCCGGCGCTGGGCGGGGCCGGTGTACGCCGAGAGCGGGCGGATGAGGGCGTTCGACGCGGCCTGCTCCATGATGTGCGCGGTCCACCCCGTCACGCGCGCCGCGACGAAGAGCGGCGTGAAGGTCAGCGTGTCGAAGCCGATGAGGCTGTACGCCGGGCCCGACGGGTAGTCGAGGTTCGGGTAGATGCCCTTGCGGTTCACGAACTCGGTCTCGAGCGCCGTGTAGAGCTCGAGCACCTCGGGCCGGTCGTAGTGCGCGACGAGCGACTCGAGCGCGGCGCGCATGGTCGGAACGCGCGAGTCGCCGCGCTTGTACACGCGGTGCCCGAAGCCCATGATCTTGCGCTTCTGCGCGAGCGCGTCGTCGAGCCACGGCACGACGTTCGACGCCTCGCCGATCTCGTCGAAGATGTCGAGCACGGCCTCGTTCGCGCCGCCGTGCAGCGGGCCCTTGAGCGCGCCGATCGCCGCCGTGACCGCGGAGTACAGGTCACTGAGCGTCGACGTCACGACGCGCGCGGTGAACGTCGAGGCGTTGAAGGAGTGCTCGGCGTACAGGATCATCGAGCGGTTGAACGCGTCGACGACGACGGGGTGCGGCTCCTCGCCGAAGGTCATCCACAGGAGGTTCGCCGCGTAGTCGAGGTCGTCGCGCGGAGGGATGGCCTCGAGCCCGCGGCGGCGGCGCTGGCCGTACGCGACGATCGCAGGGAGGGCCGCGAAGAGGCGCAGGCTGCGGTCGAGGTTCTGCTCGGCCGTGCCGCCCGAGGCCACGGCGCTCAGGCCGCCGAGCTCAGCGGCACCGAGGGCGCTCACCGCGGTGCGGACCTCGTCCATGGGGTGCGCGGCTGTCGGGACGAGGTCGATGACGGCCTTGACCTCGGGCGCGAGCGCGCGATGGCGCCGCTCCTCGGCCCGCAGGGTCGCGAGCTCGTCGTCGGTCGGCAGCTCGCCGTGCCACAGCAGGTGGGCGACCGCCTCGAACGGCTGCGTCGCGGCGAGCTCCTGCACGGGGTAGCCGCGGTAGAGCAGGCTGTTCGTCTCGGGGTCGACCTTCGACACGGCCGTCTCGTCGACGACGACGCCCACGAGCCCCTTCTTGATGTCCGTCATGTTCGCGCTCCTGTCACTTCTCGATCGTGAAGTCGTAGACGCCGGCGTCGAACCGGCTGTATCCGGAGTAGTCGATGAGCTCGTAGAGGTCGGCGCGGTGCTGCATCGCGCCGACCTGGGCGTCCAGGCTGCCGTCCGCGTTCAGGGTGTCGAGGGCGCGCTCGGCCGCGCCCATGGCCATCCGCAGCAGCGAGACGGGCCAGATGACCATCCGCACGCCCGCGTCGCGCAGCTGGTCGACGGTGAACAGGTCGCTCTTGCCGAACTCGGTCATGTTCGCGAGCACCGGCACGTCGAGGGCCGACGCGACCGCCTCGAACTCGCGGAGGTCCTTCATCGCCTCGGGGAAGATCGCGTCCGCACCCGCGTCGACGAGGGCCTTCGCGCGGTCGATCGCGGCGTCGAGGCCGGCGATCGCGCGGATGTCGGTGCGCGCCATGATGAGGAGGTTCCCGTCGCGGCGGGCGTCGGCGGCGGCGCGGATGCGCTGGGTCGCGGTCGAGAGGTCGACGACCTCCTTGCCATCGAGGTGGCCGCATCGCTTGGGGTTCACCTGGTCCTCGATGTGGAGGCCCGCGACGCCCGCGTCCTCGAGGGTCTGGACGGTGCGCGCGACGTTCATCGGCTCGCCGAAGCCCGTGTCGGCGTCGACGATCGCGGGCAGCTCGGTCATCCGCGCGATCTGACCCGCGCGCTGCGCGACCTCGGTCAGCGTCGTGAGCCCGATGTCGGGCAGCCCGAGATCGGCCGATAGCACGGCGCCCGAGATGTACACGCCGTCGAACCCCTTGCGCTCGATGAGGCGCCCGGAGAGCGGGTTGAAGGCGCCGGGGAAGCGGAGCAGCTCGCCCGACGCGAGCCGCTCGCGGAGCAGGCGGCGCTTCTCGTGCGCCGGCGTCTGCGCGTACAGCATCAGAAGAGTCCCTTCGGCAGGGCGACGGCCTCGAGCACGCCCGCGCGCGCGACGATCGTGAGCTGGGCGACCTCGGCGGGGCTGAGCTCGGGCAGGCGCTGCGCGAGGTCGAGGAACCGCTCGATCTCGATGTCGTCGAGCACGGGCTCGGCGAGCGTGCGGAACTTGCGCACGTAGTCCGCGCGCGCGAACGGACGTGCTCCGAGCGGGTGCGCGTCGGCGACCGCGATCTCGTCGACGACGGTCGTGCCGTCCGCGAGGACGATCTCGACCCGCCCGCCGAACGCCTTCTCGTCGGGATCCTCGGAGTGGTAGCGGCGGGTCCACTCCGGGTCCTCGGTCGTGGTGATCTTGCGCCAGAGCGCGACGGTGTCGCCGCGCGCGGCTCGCTCGGGCGCATACGAGTCGACGTGGTGCCACCCGCCGTCCTGCAGCGCGACCGCGAAGATGTAGGGGATCGAGTGGTCGAGCGTCTCGCGCGACGCCGTCGGGTCGTACTTCTGCGGGTCGCCCGAGCCCGAGCCGATGACGACGTGCGTGTGGTGCGACGTGTGCAGCACGATCGAGCGGATGTTCTCGGGATCGCGCAGCTCGGGGCGCGCGGAGCCGAGGCGTCGCGCGAGGTCGATCCACGCCTGCGCCTGGTACTCGGCCGAGTGCTCCTTCGTGTACGAGTCGAGGATGGCGCGCTTCGGCTCCCCGGGGGCGGGCAGGGGCACCTCGTAGCGGCCCTCTGGTCCGTCGAGGAGCCACGCGATCACGCCGTCCTCGCCCTCGTAGATGGGGGAGGGCGAGGTCTGCCCGCGCATGGCGCGGTCGACCGCCTCGACGGCCATCTTGCCGGCGAAGGCGGGCGCATGCGCCTTCCACGTCGAGATCTCGCCCTTGCGGGACTGCCGCGTGGCGGTCGTCGTGTGGAGCGCCTGCGACACAGCCTGGAAGACGACCTCTGGCGCGAGGCCGAGCAGCGTCCCGATGCCCGCGGCGGCCGACGGTCCGAGGTGCGCCACGTGGTCGATCTTGTGCTTGTGGAGGCTGATCGCGCGCACGAGGTCCATCTGGATCTCGTAGCCGGTCGCGATCCCGCGGACGAGCGCGCGGCCGTCCGCGCCCACATGCTGGGCGACCGCGACGAGCGGCGGGATGTTGTCGCCGGGGTGCGAGTACTCGGCGGCGAGGAACGTGTCGTGGTAGTCGAGCTCGCGCACGGCGACGCCGTTCGCCCACGCCGCCCACTCGGGGCTCGTGTGCTCGTCGAGCGCGCAGCCGAACACCGTCGCGCCCGCTCCGCCGCGGGAGACCGGATGGTCGAGCGCCTGCGCACGGGCCGCGACGACGGGGCCGCGCGTGAGCGATGCGGCAGCGACCGCGGCGTTGTCGATCACGCGGTTGATCACCATGTCGACGACGTCGTCCTCGACCTCCACGGGGTCCGCGGCGACCTCTGCGATCCGCCAGGCCAGCTGCTGCTCGCGGGGGAGCGGCTCCTCGCTGCGGTACGTGCGGACGGGGTGGATGACGGTCATCGGCAGGCCTCCGTGGTCGTGAAGCGGATGTCTCCAGGGTGCCACGGCGCGGGGCGACCGGGCGCGGGGGCCGCGATCACCGCGGGGGCATGCGGATCGCGCCGTCGAGGCGGATCGTCTCGCCGTTGATCATGGCGTTCTCGACGATGTGCGCCGCGAGCGCCGCGAACTCCTCGGGGCGCCCGAGGCGCGCCGGGTGCGGCACAGCGGCGGCGAGCGACGCGCGCACCTCGTCGGGCAGCGACGCGAGCATGGGCGTGTCGAACGTGCCGGGGGCGATGGTCGCGACGCGGATGAGCTTCGACGCGAGATCGCGCGCGGCGACGAGGGTCATGCCAGCGACGCCCGCCTTCGACGCCGTGTAGGGGATCTGGCCGATCTGCCCCTCGAACGCCGCGACCGACGCCGTGAGCACGCACACGCCGCGCTCGCCGTCCTGCGGCTCGTTGCGGGCCATCCGCGCGGCCGCGAGGCGGAGCACGTTGAACGTGCCCACGAGGTTCACGCGCACGACCTGCTCGAACGCCTCGAGCGATCCGGGTGAGCCGTCGCGCTCGACCAGCCGGACGGGCGTGATGCGCCCGGCGCAGTGCACAAGCGCGCGCAGGGGGCCGCGGGCCTCAGCGGCGTCGAGGGCGGTGTCCACCTGGGCGGCGTCGACGACATCGGCCGGCGCGAACGTGCCGCCGATCTGGGCTGCCGCCGCCTCTCCGGGCGCGCCAGGAAGGTCGACGACGACGACGTGCGCCCCCGCCTGCGCGAGACGCCGCGCGGTCGCGAGACCGAGCCCCGACGCGCCTCCCGTCACCACCGCCGATGCGCCAGCGAGCTCCATCGCCCCACCCCGCTCTGTCTCGTCCGAGCGCCTGCGGCGCCGTCGTCTGCCTGGCTCGACGCTACCGGCGAAGCGCGCGGGCGGGAAGGGCGGGCCGGATGTCCGTGGCAGGATGGCCGGGGCCGCGTCGCCGAGGACGCGGGAGGGAGGAAGCCGATGGACGCCGTGCTGCTCGAGGTCGCCGATGCCGTCGCGACGATCACGCTGAACCGGCCGGAGCGGCTCAACGTGCTCGACATCGGGATCGCCGAGGCGCTCGCGGACGCCGCGCAGCGCGCCGCCGCCTCCGACGCCGAGGTCGTCGTGGTCACCGGCACGGGCCGCGCGTTCACGGCGGGCGGAGACGTGCAGGCGATGGCCGCGGCCGACGACCGCTCCGCCTACATGCTCGACCTCGTCGGGGCGGCCAACCGCGCGATGACGGCGCTGCGGGCGGTGCGGCAGCCCGTGGTCGCGCGCGTGAACGGCATCGTCGCGGGCGCCGGGATCGGCATCGTGCTCGCCGCCGACGTCGCGGTCGCCGTCGACACGGCCACGTTCACCCCGGCGTACGGCGCGATCGGCCTCGTGCCCGACTGCGGCGCGACCGCTCTGCTGCCGCGCGCCATCGGGGATCGGCGTGCGCGCGACCTCCTCCTCACCGGTCGCCGGATCGACGCCGCGACGGCGCTCGAGTGGGGGCTCCTCACCCGGGTGGCGACCACCGAGGAGCTCGACGCATCCGTCGCCGACGTGCTCTCGGCCATCCGGAGCGCGGGTCCGACCGCGCCGTCCGCGACGAAGGAGCTCCTCGATCTCGACGGATCGTACGCCGACGCGCTCGCCGCGGAGCGCGAGGCGATCGCGCGCGAGGCCGCGACGCCGTTCGCCGCCGCGCGCCTGGAGGCGTTCGCCCGACGCGGCTAGCACCGTCGGGGAAGCCCTGTCAATCGGATGGAAGCCCCCGGCCCCGCGGATCTACCGTTCGATCACCGACGGAAGGAGCTGTCATGGCCGACGAACTGCCTCCCATCCGGGAGTGGTGGTCGCACCTCGCGGCCGAGGCGAAGGAGTTCCTCCTGGAGTACCCGGCGGCGCCGCTGGTCGGCACCGTCCGGCAGGAGGTCTCGAACGCATCGGGCGTGCTGGTCGAGGACGGGACGAAGCTCAGCGATGAGGACGTCCAGTTCATCCGCAGCGAGGCGGGCGCCGCAGCCTGACGGCAGCGCTCGCCTGAGGAGGCGCCCGGCGGCCGAGGCCGCCGGGCGCCTCCGCGCGTCACCCCTTCACACCGCCGGCGACGACGCCCTCCACGATGTGCCGCTGGGCGAGGAAGAAGAGGATGATCATCGGCACCGTCGTGATGACGCTCGCCGTGACGAGGATCTCCCAGTGCCACTCGCCGCCGAAGCCGAAGGCGTCGACGAGCGCCTTGAGACCTCGCGGGATGGTGAAGGTCGCCGAGTCGCGGAGGTAGATGAGGGCGCGCATGAGGTCGGTCCACACCGCCTGCACCTCGAAGACCAGCGTGACCGCGATGGCGGGGCGCGACAGCGGCATCGCGATGCGCCAGAACAGCTGCCACGCGTTCGCCCCGTCGACGCGAGCGGCGTCGAAGAGATCGCGCGGGAGCGACAGCATGAACTGGCGCAGGAGGAAGATGTAGAACGCGCTGCCGAACAGATTGTGCGCCCACATCGGGGTGAGCGTGCCGACCTGCCCGAGCGCGTTCCAGATGAGGAACGTCGGGATCATCGTCACCGCCCCGGGGAGCATCATCGAGCCGAGGACGAGTGCGAAGAGCACGCCGCGGCCGCGGAAGCGGTAGTACGCGAAGCCCCACGCGACCATCGCGCTCGAGAGCGTCACCGCCGTCGCCGCGAGCACCGTGACGACCGCGGTGTTGAGCAGCCACAGCGCGACCGGCGCCTCCTGCCAGACCTGCACGTAGTTGTCCCACGTGAAGGTCCGGGGGATGAGCCGGTTGTCGAACACCTCGCCGCGCGGCTTGAACGACGCGCTCACGAGCCACGCGAAGGGGTAGGCGAACACGATCCCGGCCGCGACGAGCGCGATCCAGGTCGCCCAGCGCCCGACGCGGACCCGGAGCCCGGCGGTCATCGCGCACCTCCCTCGTAGTACACGAGGCGGCGCGAGACGATCACCTGGACGGCCGTCACCACCATGACGATGAGGAACAGCAGCCACGCGAGCGCCGACGCGTATCCCATGTGGAGGAACTCGAACGCCTGCTGGAACAGGTAGATGACGTAGAACAGCGCGGCATCGTTGGCGTAGGTCGTGTTGCCCGCGCCGAAGAACGCCGTGTACGCCTCGTCGAAGGTCTGCAGCCCCGCGATCGTGTTCACGACGACGACGAAGAACAGCGCGGGACTGATCATCGGCAGGGTCACGCTCGTGAGCCTGCGCCACGCGCCCGCCCCGTCGAGCCGCGCCGACTCGTACAGCTCCTCGGGGACGCCGCGCAGCGCCGCGAGCAGGATGAGCACCGACGAGCCGACGGTCCACAGGCTCATGATGACGAGGCCCGGCTTCACCCACGAGCCGTCCGTCGTCCACGACGGCCCGTCGATGCCGACGGCGCCGAGCGCGGAGTTGAACAGCCCGCTCTGCCCGTTGAAGAGCAGGAGGAACAGGATGCCCACGGCGACCGGAGGGGTCATCTTCGGGAGGAAGAAGACCGTGCGAAAGAAGCCGGATGCCCGCCCCGCGCGCTGCAGCAGGACGGCGAGCACGAGCGACACGATCACGTAGGCCGGCACCTGGACGGCCGTGAAGAACAGCGTGTTGCCGAGCGCGAGCGAGACCTTCGGGTCGGAGAACAGCTCGGCGTAGTTGTCGAACCCGACGAACGACGGATCGTTGATGACGTCGTAGTCCGTCAGCGACAGGTAGGCGCTGTAGAGGATGGGCCAGGCGGTGAAGACGGCGAAGCCGATGATCCAGGGACTGAGGAAGAACAGAGCCGCGCGCGTCTCGCGCGCCCTCACGACCCCTCCTCGACCTTGGCCCAGGCCTCGTCGAGCGCCTCTTGGGCGGTCTCCTGGGCGCGGGCGAGCGCATCGGCCGCCTCTGCGTCGCCCGACAGCACGTCGTTGATCGCGTCGTTGAGCGCGGCCTCGAACTCCGCGTCGGCGGGGTTCGCCGGCAGGGTGAAGGTGTGCTCGTTGGCCTCGTAGACGGCCTCGACCGCGCTGTCCCACGGCTCCCCGCCCGAGGTCACCATCTCGCGGATCTGCTCGTCGGCCTCGGCATTGCCGGTGAGGATGCCCGTGAACGGCTTGCCCTCCTCCTCGCGGAGGTCGAGGCGAGCCTCGGCAGCCGCGATCCAGGCGTCGACCGACGTCATGGCGCGCGCCCAGCGGCACGCGGCCTCGGGGTTCTCGGCGCCGGACGGGATCGCCCAGGCAGAGCCGGACGCGTAGGCGATCGGCTCGCCCTCGTGGTCGCGGACCGTGTCGAAGACCATCGGCGCGTCCGGGGAGACGTCGTTGAGCACGTTGACGTACCACTGCTCCATCGGCATCGCGCCGAGGACGCCCGTCGCGAACTGGTTGCCCTCGCCGAAGAAGTCGGCGGAGTCGCGCAGCGCCTTGACGTCGCCGAAGCCGCCCTGCGCGTCGTAGATGCCGACGGCCCACTCGAGCGCCTCGATCGCCGCGGGATCGTCGAGGTTCGCCTCGCGGCCATCCTCGCTGAGCAGCTCGACGCCGTTGGCACGCGCCCACAGCGGGAAGAACTCGGGCAGCTTGCTGTCGACGCCGATCACCGAGAGCGAGCCGTCGCGCTGCATGAGCGCCTCGTTGGCGGCGGACATGGACTCCCAGTCCGAGCCGTTCACGTCGTCGACCGACAGCCCCGCCTCCTCGAGGAGGTCGGCGTTCGCCATCGTGATCTGCACGGTGTTGAACTCGGGCACGCCGTAGACCTCGCCGCCCAGCGTCACCTGCTCGAGCGCGGGCTCGACGAACGCGTCGGCGTCGATGCCCTCGCCGTCGAAGCAGCTGCCGAGGGGGAGGATGGCGCCGCGCGCGGCGAGCGATCCGATCTGGTCACGGTTGGCGTAGATGAGGTCGGGCGGGGACCCCGTCGCGGCGGCGGACAGGAACTGCTGCAGGTCGAGCTCGCCCTCCGTGAGCTTCACCTCGACGCCGTCCCCGAGCTGCTGCTCGGCGAAGTCCATGCGCGAGGTCGCGACCTCGTCGACGCCCGAGAAGCCCATGACCGAGAGCTCGCCGTCGAGGGTCGCGTCGGAGGAGTACTCGGCGTCGTCGGCGCCGCTCTGGCCGCCCGTGCCGACGGCGCATCCCGAGAGCGTCACGAGCGCCGCCGCGCCCACGGCGGTCGTGACGAGAAGCGGATGGGCGTGCCTTCGTGTGCACATGATGCGGCTCCTTCGCGATCGGCCCGGTCGGGGCCACTTCCTCCTCGGGTGCTGCGGCACCCGGACGGTGCCGAGGCTAGGAGCGGGCCGGGGCGCGGGGTAGCGGCTTGACAGAAGCGCTTCCATGGCGTTGACCGCGCATCGCGCGCATTAGCAGGGCGCGAGGTGCCCTGGCAAGCGGCTGGGCGGGAGCGGCGACCGCCCCTAGCGTCGAAGGCAGCCGGCGCAGGCCGGTCGTCGACAGAAGGAGGACGCATGAGCCAGGTCAACCTCGAGACCCCCGAGGACCTGCTGCGGCTGCAGCTGCGCACCGCGCTGACGATGGAGGACGACTCGCTTGCCGCACTCGGCGAGCTCGCGGAGGCCGCGGCGTCGCCCGATGTGAAGAAGCTGTTCCGGCATCACGCCGACGAGACGAAGCAGCAGATCGAGAACCTGAAGAAGGTCTTCCAGTTGCTCGAGGTGCCGGAGTCGACCGCCGCGTCCCCCAGCACGAAGGGCATCAGCAAGCAGGCCGAGTCGCTCATCGCGAAGACGGCGAAGCCGCTGCGCGACCAGGTGACCCTCTCGGCCGCGCTCGGCAACGAGCACTACGAGATGGCCGCCTACCAGTCGCTCATCATCCCCGTGACCGCGCTCGGTGCATCCGACGCGCTCAAGCTGCTCGAGGAGAACCGGGAGCAGGAGGTGCACACGAGCGAGGAGCTCGCGACGCGCCTCAAGGAGCTCGTGTCCTGAGAGCGTGAGGGGCGCGGGCGCCGGACGGCTGTGTGAGAGCCTCCGGCGCCCGTCGCCGTCTTCGCGGGGTCACCGCTCGGTGACGACGCCCGCCTCGACGTGCCAGCGCCGCTCGGTGCGCACGTTCTCGAGCATCCGACGATCGTGCGTGACGAGGAGCAGGGTGCCCTCGTACCCGTCCAGCGCGTGCTCGAGCTGCTCGATCGCGGGCAGGTCGAGGTGGTTGGTCGGCTCGTCGAGGACGAGGAGGTTCACGCCGACCGCCTGGAGCACGGCGAGGCCGGCGCGGGTGCGCTCGCCGGGGGACAGATCCCCGACGGGCCGCGACACGTGGTCGGCGCGCAGACCGAACTTCGCCAGCAGGGTGCGCACCTCGGCCGGGGTGAGCGCGGGGACGATCTCCTCGAAGCGCCGAGCGAGCGGCGTCGCCCCGGCCAGTAGCGAGCGCGCCTGGTCGATCTCGCCGATCCGGACGCTCGCGCCGAGGCTCGCCGAGCCCTCGTCGGGAGCGATCCTCCCGAGCAGCGCGGCGAGGAGCGTCGACTTGCCCGCGCCGTTCGGCCCGGTGATGCCGATGCGGTCGCCCGCGTCGACCTGCAGCGACACGGGACCGAGGGCGAAGTCGCCGCGCCGGAACACGGCTCCGGTCAGCGTCGAGACGACCGTGCTCGAGCGCGGCGCGGCGCCGATCGTGAACTGCAGCTGCCATTCCTTGCGCGGCTCCTCGACCTCCTCGAGTCGCGCGATCCGGCTCTCCATCTGGCGCACCTTCTGCGCCTGCTTCTCCGACGACTCCGTCGACGCCCTGCGACGCAGCTTGTCGCTGTCGGGCGCCTTCCGGAGCGCGTTCCGCACGCCCTGGCTCGACCACTCCCGCTGCACGCGCGCGCGGGCGACGAGGTCGGCCTTCTTCTCGGCGAACTCGTCGTACGCCTCGCGGGCATGACGGCGCGCGACCTCGCGCTCCTCGAGGTAGGCGTCGTACCCGCCGCCGAACACGCGGTTCGACGACTGCGCGAGGTCGAGCTCGAGCACGCGCGTGACGCAGCGGGAGAGGAACTCGCGGTCGTGGCTCACGAGGACGACGCCCCCGCGGACCCCCTTCACGAACGCCTCGAGACGCGCGAGGCCGTCGAGATCGAGATCGTTCGTCGGCTCGTCGAGCAGCACGAGGTCGAAGCGCGAGAGCAGGAGCGCCCCGAGACCCACCCGCGCGGCCTGACCGCCGGAGAGGGAGGTCATCGGGGTGCGGCCGGCAGCCTCGCCGTCCAGCTCGAGACCGAGGTCGGCGAGGACTGCGGGGATGCGCTCGTCGAGGTCGGCCGCCCCGCTCGCGAGCCAGGGATCGAGCGCCGATGCGTACGCGTCTGCGGGGTCGACGCCCGCGGGATGGGCGACCGGATCGGCGAGCGCCGCCGCCGCGGCCTCGAGCTCCGCGCTCGCCGCCTGGCACCCCGTGCGCCGCGCGAGGTACGCCGCGACGCTCTCGCCGTCGACGCGCTCGTGCTCCTGCGGCAGGTAGCCCACGAACGCGTCGGCGGGCGAGAGCGACACCGTGCCGGCCTGCGGCTCGAGCACGCCGCCGAGGATGCGCAGCAGGGTCGACTTGCCCGCTCCGTTGACGCCGACGACCCCGACCACATCGCCCGGGGACACCGTGAGGTCCACCCCCGAGAAGAGCGTGCGGTGGCCGTATCCGCCGGCGATCCCGCCGGCCACGAGGGTCGCGGTCATCCGGCCATCCTCTCAGACCGCGCTCGCACGGCCCTCGGAGGAGCGCGTCACTCCGACTCGATCGACGACTCCGCGTGCGGCGCTCCGACGGGCTTCGACTCGGCGGACCCGCGCTGGCGGAGGTAGATGGAGAAGGCGACCATGCAGCCGACCGCGAGGAACTCGGACTGCCAGTTCTGCAGCGTCCGGTTCCAGAACTCCGGCCCCGCGACGTACGCGAGCCAGGTCATCGCGGGCTCGCCGTGCTGCGCGGCCTCGTCGTTCGCGACCACGAGCCCGCCGAGCGACTGCGCGAACCAGGAGAGCACGAAGATCGCGCCCATGACGATGAGCATGGAGTTGCCGTACAGCGTCTGGCGCCAGTCACGCAGCTTCGCCCAGGCGGGGGAGTCGGCTCGAGCGTGCTCGCCCACGAGCTGCTCCTCGTCGGAGCCGGGGCCCTCGTCGTCGATGCGCTTGGACTCGGGCGAGCCGCGCTGGATGAGCCACACGGTCGCGAGGATGAAGAGGAAGAACTGCAGGAACTCGCTCTGCCAGTTCTCGGCGACGTCGACGAGGAACGCCGACGACGTGACGAACTCGCCGAGCGGGATCTCGGGCTGGCCGTGGCGGACGAGCTCCTCGTTGTTGTTCGCGTGGCCCACGAACGCCTGCCCGACGAGGGTCGCGACGAAGATCGCGAGGAAGAAGAGCGACAGCGCGTTGTCGCGGATGAAGCGCGGCATGGACCCTCCTCAGCGCCCGGTCAGCGGAAGGACGATCATGATCGCGAGTCCGACCGCGACGATCGAGAACCAGGACCAGAACACGACGCGCATCCCGACGGTCTCGTCGTCATCGGATGCGCCCTTGACCTGTGCTGCCATGCCGTCACCCTATGGCGCTTCTCCGCCGCGCGGGAGAGGTTGACGGCGCGCGACGCGCCCGGCCAGGACAGGGTGGGTGCCGCGCACCCAGCCGATACATCGCGAGCCCCGTCGCGTCAACCCGGGTGCCTGGTCAGGAGGCCCTGCCTAGCCTGGCTAGCGACGGGGCGGCGACCTGGGGACGGAACCGCCGGGAGGAGGCACCATGGCCACATCGCTGACGGCCGAGATCGACGTGGAGGCGCCGCTCGAAGAGGTGTACAACCAGTGGACGCAGATCGAGACGTTCCCGGAGTACCTCGGTGCGGTGAGATCCGTGCGCCAGATCGACGAGGTCCGCTCGCGCTGGTCGGTCACGATCGGCGGATTCACGGAGGATTTCTACGCCGACATCGTCGATCAGGTGCCGGACGACCACATCGTCTGGCAGAGCACCGACGGGATCTTCCATGTCGGGCGGGTCGACTTCGCGCGCGTCGAGAACGGCACGCGTGTGACGCTCCGCATGGTCTGGGAGCCGGAGGGGATGCTCGAGTCGTTCGGCGCCGCCATCGGCGTCGACTCCGCGCAGGCGCAGCGGGACCTCGAGCGGTTCAAGGAGTACATGGAGGCGCGCGGCACCGCGACGGGCGCGTGGCGCGGGGAGGTGCACCGGAATCGGCCCGGGCCAGCCGACGCGATCTGACTCCCCGTGACGAAGCCGTGATTTTCGACGCCTGTACCGGTTAGAGTCGCTTCGTGGGCAAATTCATCTACGGACTGGGCGGGGATTCCGTCGAAATGGACGACCGTACCCTTGCGCATCTGCGCATCGTGGTCATGAACAAGCTCCGCCGTTCCGAGCCCTTCATGTTCGACGCGTCCCTGGGCGAGGGCACGGGGCGTCGCAGCTTCTGGCTGCACCCCGCGGTGCCCCTGCAGTTCCAGTTCTCGGGCGGGCGCTCGCCGCGGCTCAACCGCGTGTGGCTGGATGAGCTCATGAAGGCCGCGAGCGGGCCGTCGGGGCTCACGATCATGCCCGAGCCGGCGGAGCCGGCCGAGGCGCCCGGCGGCGACCCGCTCTGACCCGTCAGCCGCGCGTCGGCGGCTCCTCGACGAGCTGGACGCCGCCGAGCGCGTTGGCCGAGACGGCGAGGTCCTCGAGCCACTGACGGTCGAGCTCGGGGGCGACGGGCTCCTCGAACTCGAAGCGCAGCGGGATCGCAGGGTGCACCCAGATGGTGCTGCGGCCCTCGGGCTCGCCCTCGCGGTGGCGCCACGAGACGGAGAAGCTCTCGTCGCGGCGCAGCTTGCTGATGATCACGACCTTGAGGTGAGCGAGAGCACGGTCTTCGACGGAGATCGGCGTCGCGGATGCGCCGTAGTAGAGAGTGCCCATGGCCCCAGGCTAACGCCGCGCCCGGGTGCTCCAGGCGGATCTCACAGGGATCCCATAGCGCGCGACCCTAGCGTGGGGCTCATGAGCTCGATCCCCGTCGACGAGGACATGCTGGAGCACGCTCGCTCGCTCCGCGATGAGATGCAGCGCTTCCTCAACGAGTATCGCTTCGGGATGCGCGAGATCGAGACGAAGCTCTCCATCCTCCGCGAGGACTTCGAGCACCAGCACGCCTACAACCCGATCGAGCACGTCTCGAGCCGCCTCAAGTCGATGGACAGCATCGCCGAGAAGGCCGACCGCAAGGGCATCGAGCCGACGATCGAGGCCATCCGCGCGAGCATCCTCGACATCGCGGGTGTCCGCGTCACCTGCAGCTTCGTGACCGACGCGTACCGGCTCTTCGAGCTGCTCGTGAGCCAGGACGACATCAGCGTGCGCGAGGTCAAGGACTACATCGCCCACCCGAAGGCGAACGGCTACAAGAGCCTCCACGCGATCGTCGAGGTGCCGGTGTTCCTGTCGACGGGCATGGTGTCGGTTCCCGTCGAGGTGCAGTTCCGCACGATCGCGATGGACTTCTGGGCGAGCCTCGAGCACAAGATCTACTACAAGTACGACAAGCAGGTGCCGGCGCGGCTCATCGACAGCCTGCGTGACGCGGCCGTCACGGCCGCCGAGCTCGACGACCGGATGGAGCGCCTGCACCGTGAGCTGCACGGCGAGCGCCCGGCCCCGATCGCGCCGCTGTCGATCCTCCCGCGCTCCGGCGGCGACGGGCCGACCGCCGCGTAGCGGACTATCGTGGGGCGGATGGACGACCTCCGCTCGCTGCTCGCCGACGCGCGCGACCGTCTTCGCGGCATCCCCCGCGAGGGTCTCGGGCAGCTGCGCGAGCCGGGGCGCCTGCGCGGAGCGCTCGGCGCGCGCCCGCGGATCGTGCGGGTCGGCGAAGGATGGCATCTCGGCGTCCTCCTGCTGACCGGCGACGGGCTCATCGCGACGGGCGAGATCCTGCGCGCCGCCGAGGAGGTGCGCCGCGGCTACGCGGCCGAGTCGCAGCGGCGGCGCGCGGAGCTGCGGGCGATGGCGTTCCGCGGCGGGTTCGCCGAGGGGGAGACGCTCCACCTCGGATGGTCCGCGATCGACGTCGACGCGGTCGCCGACGGCGGGGCGGATGGCCCGCTGTCGTGGCAGGACGGCGTGCTCAGCGTGCGCTGGTCGCCCGCGGGCTTCCTCCGCCCGCTGGCTCCCTACCTCGATGAGCAGATCGACCTGCTCACGGCGCCTCGCACCTGACCCGGGGTCTGTCAACCCCCGGAATCGGGGTCGGAGCGCTCGTTAGCGTGGGCAGATGACCCCCTCGTCTCCCGCACACGCGAACCGCAGCGACGTCGTCCGCCAGGTCGCCGTCGTGGCCGCGACGTGCCTCATGATCGCCGCGGCGATGGTCGGCGCAGGGCTCTTCGGCGGGACGCCCGTCCAGGATCTCCAGGGCGGCGCGCTCGATGTGGACGGCTCGTACCTCGCCCCCGCGCGCCCGGCGTTCTCCATCTGGTCGGCGATCTACATCGGCCTCGTCGCGTATGCCGCGTGGCAGGCGCTTCCGCAGCAGCGGGCAGACGTCCGCCAGCGTGCGATGGGCTGGTGGGTCGCGGCGTCGGAGGTGCTCAACGGGCTGTGGCTGCTCGCGGCGCAGTTCGCCGACCTGCCCACGACTGTCGCGGTGATCTTCGCGCTCGCGGGAGTGCTCGCCCTGGCCTTCCATCGCGCCGTCCGCACAGCGCGGGAGGGCCTGCTGCCCGCGCTTCTCATCGACGGCGTCACGGGCCTCCACCTCGGCTGGGTCACGATCGCAGCGGTCGCGAACACGGCCGCGTGGCTCACCCGGACGGCACCGGAGGAGTGGGCCGACGCGGCCGCCGTCGCGGGCGTCGTCGCGCTCGCGGTGATCGCGATCATCGCCGTCGGCATCGGGTGGCGGGGCCGCGGCCGCCTGGCGCCCGCCCTCGCGCTCGCCTGGGGGCTCTCGTGGCTCGCCGTCGCACGGCTCTCGGGCGAGCCGGCGAGCACCGCGATCGGCGTGACGGCAGCCGCAGTCGCGGTGATCGCGCTCGGCGCGACGCTCGCCTTCCGGTTCTCGCGGAGGGCGGCGTCGTGACGACCTCAGCGGGAGGAGTTCGCCGTGCGCCCGCGGATGATGCCGACGAAGTCCTGGATGTCCGCGGAGTCGCGGTCGCGCCGCCACGCGAAGACGACCGACGAGACCGGGCCGCCGACGAGCGGCCGGTACGTCACGTCGCGCCGGTGGTGCAGCCGGGCGAGGGACATCGGCACGATCGCGATGCCGACGCCCGTGGCGACCGTCGCGATCGCATCCGCGGTCGTCTCGATCGTGTCGAAGCGCGGGGGCACGGTGGCGGGGAGGTCGAACGGGCCGAGCACATCGTCGCCCGGCACGATGAGCACCGAGCCGTCGAGGTCGGACGCCTCGAGCTCGTCGACCACCGTGAGGTCGGACTCGCTCGACATGACGACGACCGGCACCTCGTCGTACAGCGCGATGACGTGGAGGCCGTCGTCATCGATCGGGCGTCGCGCGATCGCGGCGTCGACGCGGCCGTCGTCGAGAGCCGTGCGCTGCTCCGCGACCTCGAGCGGCACGAGCTCGAGGGCGACCTCGGGCCGGCGGCTGCTCCAGCGGTCCACCCAGCGACCGGGAGTCGCGCCGGGCACGGCGCCGAGACGGAAGGTGCGGGGCGCTTCCGGCTCCGGGGCGGGCGCCGTCTTCGGGGCGGGGGGCGTGCGCCCGGGAGCGCGTCCGCCTGTGGACCGGCCGCGCGCACCGCCGCGGGCGGCGCCGCCGCGGCGAGGTGCCGATCCCTTCCCGTGCGCCATGCCGCAAGCCTACGCGGGCCGACCCCGCGAGGCGATCTGACCATCCGATTCCGCCGATCAACACCAGAATGCCCCCGTCGAGCCGGGTGCATCGAGCAGCAGCGAAAGCGTCCATTCAGGGGAATACCTGCCGGGACGCGGGCGTTGTCGCAGATGTCCGGCCTCGCCCGGGGCCGCAGAAGGGCATCGTGGGAAAGAACTACGTCGACATCGAGAATGACCACGGCGAACTGCTGCGCTATCGCAAGCACGTGAACGGACGTGGACTGATCGCCACAGGAGCGAAGGTCCATCCGGACGCGCGTGTGGAAGCGGGCGCTTATGTCGAACCGGGGGCGCGGATCTCCGCGGGTGCGCGCGTCGCGCGCGGCGCGTGGATCGACGCCAACGCGCTCATCGGGCCGAAGGCGACGATCGAGGTCGGGGCGCACATCGGCCCCGGCGCCATGATCGGCGCGAACGCCCACATCGGCGTGCGCACGACCGTGGGAGAGGGTGCGCGTGTCGCGCCCGGCTCCCGCATCGGCGACGACGAGAGCATCCGGGACGGCGCAGCCGTCGCCACCGACCGCAAGGGCTTCCTGCTCGCCGCATGAGGCCGCACGGCCCCGGCTCAGCCGGGGCCGTCTCGCTGTCAGCAGGCGCAGGACGGCGCGGCGACCGGCGCGACGAGCGGATCGGCCGCGCGGACGACCGGGCCGTCGGCGCTCTCGACGGGATAGCCCTCGCGCGACCAGTACTCGAAGCCGCCGATCATGAGGCGCACGTCGTAGCCGAGCTGCGCGAACGCGAGAGCGGCCTTGTCTCCGCCGTTGCAGCCCGGGCTCCAGCAGTACACGACGACCGGAGTGCCGTGCGGGATCTCGGCCGAAGCTCGCGCGGCGATCTCGCGCGTGGGCAGGTGGATCGCGCCGACCGCATGACCCTGATCCCAGGCGGCCTGCGAGCGCGTGTCGACGAGGGCGAACGCGGTGCCCTCCTGCTGGTCGGCGAAGACGTCGGACGGGTCGGTCTCGAAGGAGAGCTTCGCGCGGAAGTGGGCGGCGGCTGCGGAGTTCGTCATGGCACGCACGCTATCGGCGAGCCGGATGGCCGCCGCGCGATCCGCTCGCATCTGGCAGGATCACGCCGCTGATCCGCCGTCATCGGCCTCGGGCTGGCAGCGCGGGCACCAGTACACGCGGCGCTCGCGGGTGGGGTCGGGCCCCATCGCGGTCTTGCGGATGGGCGTCCCGCAGCGACGGCACGGCTGCCGGTCGCGCCCGTAGACCCACATCGCCCGGCCGGGGCGCGCGTCTCCCGTGAACGAGCGCGTGCGCTGATCGACGTTGCGCCGGATGGTCCGTGCGCCGAGCGCGACGAGGGCCGCGGTGTCGACCTCGGACATCGGGCGCGTGGGGGCGATGCCGCGCAGGAAGAGCAGCTCGTTCACGTACTCCGTGCCGAACCCGGCGACGTTGCGCTGGTCGAGGAGCGCGACGTGCGCCGCGCGTCTGTCGGCGGCGAGGCGCCGCGCGGCCTCGTCCGGGTCCCAGTCGGGGGCGAGCGGGTCGGGTCCGAGGTATCCGACCGCCGCCTCCTCGTCGCGCGTGAGCAGCAGCTCGACGATGCCGAGCTCGAATCCGACCGTCTCGACGCCGGGTGCCGAGACGATCGCGCGCGCCTGGTAGGCCGGGCGGCGCCAGCGGGCGCCCTGTGCGTACACATGCCACTCGCCCTCCATTCGCAGGTGCGTGTGCAGCGTGTGCTCGCCGATGCGGTGGAGGAGGTGCTTGCCGCGCGCGACGACCTCGTGCACGATCTCGCCGCGCAGGTCGGCGGTCGCCGCCTGCGGCACACGGAGGTCGAACCGCGTGACCACGCGGCCGGCGAGGGCGGCGTGCAGTCGACGCGCCGCGCGGTGGACGGTATCGCCCTCGGGCATCAGCCGCGTTCCCGGCGCAGCGTGAGGCCCTTCGTCGACTCGACGAACCCCGCCGCGCGCAGAGCCCGGCCGAGCGTCGTCCCGAAGACGAACTCGCCGTTGACCTGCTCGACGGTGAGGGTCTCCAGCCGCCGCGATCGTGCGGTCGCGACGAGGTCGCGGCACGCCGCGGCGAGGACTTCCTCGTCGTCGGCGAACTGGAGCACCGTGCGTCCGCCGCGCTCGAGGTACAGGACGAGGGCGCCGTCGACGAGCACGACGAGGCCGCCCGCCTTGCGGCCCGGGCGGTGCTTGACGGCCTCGAGCGCGGGCCAACCGAGTGCCGCGCCGTAGGGGTTCGCGGGGTCGGTCGCCGCGAGCGTGAGCGCGCGCAGGGGAGCGGGCTCGGGCACGGCGGCGAACTGGCGCAGCCGGTCGATCGTCGAGGACGCCGCGAACTGCGCCGCGCCGAGCTGCTCGATGAGGTAGCCGCGTCGGCAGTGGCCGGCCTGCTCGAAGCCGGCGAGGATGCGGTAGACCTGCGCGAAGCCGCCCGGCACCTGCTCGCTCTGCACCGATCCGCGCGTGACGACGCCGTAGCGGTCGAGGAGGAGCGACGCGCTCGCGGTGGCCCGCGCCGCGGCATCCGGCTCGGGCCGGGGGACGAGCGACCAGCGTCCGCCGAGCGCGGGCGGCCGCGGCGGCGCCGAGGTCGTCGGGCGGAAGGTCGCTCCTCGGTACATCCGCGCGCGAGGGGTGCGGCGCGCGACCTTGTGGCTCTGCGAGCCGCCGCCGAGGAGCGTGCGCAGCGGCGCGAACGTGTCGTTCGTCACGCGCCCCGTCCAGACGAGGTTCCAGAGCGCCTCCACGACCGACTGCTCGTTCTCGGCTCCCGTCGCCTCGCGCAGCTGGCTCGCGAAGTAGGCGCCTCCGCCCGCGAGCGCCGCGACGAGCTGCGCCTCGAGCGAGCCCTCGGCGAGCTCGCCGTCGACGTCGGGGACCGTGAACGAGGCCGCGTCTGCGGGGTGCAGCGCGATCCATCCGTCTCGCCCCGGCAGGGATCCGTGCCCCGACCAGACGACCTCTCCGGTCGCGGTGAGCTCGTCGAGCATGGACGGCGCGTAGTCGCGCACCCGCGAGGGCAGGACGAGCGATTCCCAGGCGCTCGCCGGGATCGGGACGCCGGCGAGCTGGTCGACGACCGCGACCACGCCGTCGATCCCCTCGAGCGGGCGCACGATGTGCTGCCAGTCGGGGAGGAAGCGCGCGTAGGCGTCGGGCGCGACCGGCTCGACGCTTCCGCGCAGCGCCGCGAGCGAGCGCATCCGGATGCGCCGCAGCGCCTCCGCATCGCACCACTCCACCTCGTCGGAGAGCGGCACGCCGTCGCGCTCGGGCAGGAAGAACCCGCTGGACAGCCGACCCTGCGCCTCGAGTCGCTGCAGCGTGTGGCGCGCGACCGCAGCGCCGACACCGAGACGCGTCGCGACGGCGTCGGTCGTGAACGGCCCGTGGGTGCGTGCGTACCGCGACACGAGGTCGGCGAGCGGATCGGCGACCGGCTCGAGGAAGGCGACCGGGATGCCGACGGGGAGCGCGGTGCCCAGCCCGTCGCGGAGGCGCCCCGCGTCCTCGATCGCCGCGAAGCGGTCGGCTCCCGCGATCTGCACGCGGATGGCGCGCCGCGCGTCGACGAGGGCGGCGAGGTGCGCGGGCGCGTCGGCGGCGTCCTCGAGGCGCGCGGCGACCTCGTCCGCCGCGAGCGGGCCCAGCACGCGCAGCAGGTCGGCCGTGCCCTCGACGCCGCGCGCGCGGCGGTCGGGCGCGAGCCGCTGCGCCTCGGCCTCGTACTGCGCGAGCACGTCGGGGTCGAGCAGCTCGCGCATCTCGACCTTGCCGAGGAGCTCGCTCAGGAGCGCGGGGTCGACGGACAGGGCGGCGGCGCGCCGCTCGGCGAGCGGGGAGTCGCCCTCGTACATGAACGCGCCGACGTAGCCGAAGAGCAGATCGCGCGCGAAGGGCGACGGCTGCGACGGCTCGGTCTCGATGAGCCGGATGCGCCGCTCGCCGATCCCGCGCGCGACGCGGAGCAGCGCGGGCAGGTCGTAGACATCCTGGAGGACCTCGCGGAGGGTCTCGAGGATGATCGGGAAGGTCGGGTGGCGCTTGGCCACCTCGAGCAGGGCCGCGGAGCGCTGGCGCTGCTGCCACAGGGGCATGCGCTTGCCCGGGTTGAGGCGCGGCATGAGGAGGGCGCGGGCCGCGCACTCGCGGAACCGCGACGCGAAGAGGGCGGAGCCGCCGACCTCGTCGGTGACGATCTGCTCGAGCTCGTCGGGATCGAACACGAACAACTCGGCGCCGGGCGGCTCGGACTCGGTGTCGGGGATGCGCGCGATGATGCCGTCGTCGCTCGCGACGGCGGATCCCTCCACGCCGAGGCGCTCGCGGATGCGCGCGTTGACGGCAAGGGCCCACGGCGAGTGCACGTGCATGCCGTAGGGGGAATGCAGGATGATCCGCCAGTCGCCGACCTCGTCGCGCCCGCGCTCGACGGTCAGCGTGCGGTCGGTCGGCAGCGTGCCGGTCGCCTCGCGCTGCTCGGCGAGGTACGCGAGGAGGTTGCCGCGCGCCTTCTCGTCGAGGCCGGCCTCGACGAGGCGCTGCTCCGCGCGGTCGGCGGGAGCGCTCGTGATCTCGCGCGAGAAGCGGCCGAGGGCCTCGCCGAGCTCGGCGGGGCGGCCCAGCCCGTCTCCGTGCCAGAACGGGACCTTGCCCGGCTGGCCGAACGCGGGCAGCACGTTGACGCGATCGTGCGTGATCTCGACGATGCGCCAGCTCGTCGTGCCCAGCGTGAAGACGTCGTTCACACGCGACTCGTAGACCATCTCCTCGTCGAGCTCGCCGACGCGCGCGTTGCGAGTCTCGCCCGCGATGAAGACCCCGAACAGGCCGCGGTCGGGGATCGTCCCGCCGCTCGTGACGGCGAGGCGCTGCGAGCCGGGGCGCCCGGCGATCGTGCCGGCGTCGCGGTCCCACACGACGCGGGGCCGCAGCTCGGCGAACTCATCGGAGGGGTAGCGGCCGGCGAGCAGGTCGAGCGTCGCCTCGAAGGCGCTGCGCGGCAGGGTGCGGAACGGGGCGCTGCGCCGGACGATCTCGTACCACCGCTCGACCTCGATCTCGCCGAGCGCGGAGGCCGCGACAGTCTGCTGGGCGAGGATGTCGAGCGGGTTCTGCGGGACGGCGATCGCCTCGATCTGGCCATGGAGCATCCGCTCGGTGACGATCGCGGTGTGCAGCACGTCGCCGCGATGCTTCGGGAACAGCGCGGCGCGGCTGATCTCGCCGACCTGGTGGCCCGCGCGGCCGACCCGCTGGAGGCCGCTCGCGGCGCTCGGCGGCGCCTCGACCTGGATGACGAGGTCGACCGCGCCCATGTCGATGCCGAGCTCGAGGCTGCTCGTCGCGACGACGCACCGCAGCGCACCCGACTTGAGCTCCTCCTCGACGACGGCGCGCTGCTCCTTCGAGACGGATCCGTGGTGCGCCTTGGCGAGCACGGGCTCGGCGCCCGCCGTCTGGCCGGCCTGGGCCATCATCGCGGCGGGGACGGCGGGATCGGGCAGGTCGAGGCCCAGCCGCTCGGCGTAGATCTCGTTGAGGCGGCCCGTCAGGCGCTCGGCGAGACGCCGCGAGTTGGCGAACACGATCGTCGAGCGGTGCGCGAGCACGCGGTCGACGATCGCCTCCTCGACGTGCGGCCACACCGACCCGGTGATTTCGGTGGTCTCGGGAAGGAACCAGTCCTCGCCGTCCTCGCCCTGCTCGGCGCCGGAGGGCGGCGCGCTGCCCGCGGCCGGCGGCGGGTTCTGCATGTCGTCGATCGGCACCGTCACCGACAGCTCGAAGGTCTTCGACGCCTTCGGCGCGACGATCTCGACGGGGGCCGAACCGCCGAGGAACCGCGCGACCTCGTCGATGGGGCGCACGGTCGCCGACAGCCCGATGCGCTGCGCCGGCCGCTCGAGCAGCTCGTCGAGACGCTCGAGGCTCACCGCGAGGTGCGCGCCGCGCTTGGTCGCCGCGACGGCGTGGACCTCGTCGACGATCACGGTGTGCACGCCGCGCAGGGTCTCCCGCGCCTGGCTCGTGAGCATGAGGTAGAGCGACTCGGGCGTGGTGATGAGGATGTCCGGCGGGTGCCGGACGAGCCGCTGCCGGTCGGCCGACGGGGTGTCGCCCGAGCGCACCCCCACGCTCACGGTCGGCGCCTCGATCCCGAGACGCCGCGCCGCCTGCGCGATGCCGACGAGCGGCGAGCGCAGGTTGCGCTCGACGTCGACGCCGAGGGCCTTGAGCGGCGAGACGTAGAGGGTGCGCGTGCGCTCGGCGTCGTCCTGCGCCTTCTCGCGGAACACCTGGTCGATCGCCCACAGGAACGACGACAGGGTCTTGCCGGAGCCCGTGGGCGCGACGACGAGGGCATGGCGGCCCTTCGAGACGGCATCCCACGCGCCGCGCTGGGCGTCGGTCGGCGCCGCGAACGCGCCGCGGAACCACTCCCGCGTCGCCTCGCCGAACCGATCGAGCACATCCACGCAACCATCCTCTCCCGGACCGCCGACATCCGGCTCGGTCGATCGCGGTCTGGTTCACCCGACCCGGAGCAGGAGGAACCGCCCATCGCAGGACGGCTCCTGACGGATCGTCCTTCTCTCGGCGGATTCTCCTGCTCCCACGGCGACGCGGCCCGCGCAGCATGTGGGATATCGGTGTCATCGGAATTGCGCGGTGTCGGCGGACACCGATATGTCTAAGGAGCGCGACCGCGCACCACCAGGGGGGAATCACATGACCATGAACGACCATCCGCCGTCCTCGGACGACGTCCAGCCCGAGCCGCCGGTTCCGCCGGTCGAGCCGGAGCCCATCCCGCCGGTCGAGCCGGAGCCCGCGCCGCCGGTCGAGCCGGAGCCCGCGCCGGCCCCGCCCGTTGAACCGGCTCCCGAGCCGCCGGTCGAGCCCGGCCAGCCCGAGCCGCCCGCCGAACCCGGCCCGCCCCATCCGCCGGCGCCGCCCGTCCCGCCGCTCCCGCCTCAGCCCGGACCGCCGGAGCCGCCGCAGGCCGCGTCGCCCGACGGCGCCGCGCCCGCCGTACCCGCGGCGGTCCTCCCGTCGCTGCGCCCGACGCAGCTGCCGCGGACCCTGCTCATCGGCGCGCTCACGACCGCGGGGATCGCCCTCGGCACGACGATCGTCGCCGGCCTCCTGCTCGCCCTCGCCGCGATCGCGCCCCTCGCCGAGGCGCTCGAGAGCATGGGCGGCTCGAGCGCCTCGCCGGACGCCGGCGCGGGCGTGCTCATCGGCTTCGTCTTCGTGTGCGCCGGACTCGTCCTGGGCGGCGAGATCAGCGTGCAGCTGGGCGGCTCCGCCGGCATGTTCAGCGCGTCCGGCGGCGGATCCGCGTGGGTCTTCCCGCTCGTCCTCACCCTCGCGGTCCTCGTCGTCACCGCGTGGTGGTCGTGGCGTCTCGAACGCCGCGATCCGCAGCAGACCGTGTGGCATCGGCTCATCGCGAGCGCCGCGGCGGGACTCGCCGCATCGCTCGTCCTGCTCCTGCTCGTCGCGATCCTGTCCCCGCGCGTCGAGGAGGCGGGATCATCCTTCCTGCTCACGAGCGCGGGCTTCCGGCTCGTCGCGGTCGGCACGCTCCTCCTCACCGCGGCCGGCTTCCTCGGTCGCGAGCTCGGGCACCGCACGGCGCAGGGCGAAGGTCTGGTGGCGGCCATCCGCCGGAACGTCGAGGCGCTTCCGGCGATCGTCCGCGAGCCGCTCGTGGTCGCGACGATCTTCGCGGTGGTGTTCACCCCGCTCGCGATCATCGGCGGCGCGATCGGGCTCGTCCAGCAGGACATGGCCGGCGCCATCCCGCTCCTTCTCGTCCTCTGCCTGAACGTCGCCGCGGCCCTCGCGGTGATCGCCCAGCTCGGCGGCATCGAGGCGAGCGCGGGCACGAGCGGCTTCGGCGGCGTGAGCGAGCTCTTCACGGTGTTCGGCGCGGGGCAGTGGTGGCTGTGGCTCGCCGTGCTCGTCGCGCTCGTCACGGCGGTTCTCGCCGCGGTGCGCATCGGAGTGCGACGGCCGCGCGGCGCGCAGGTCGACCTCGCGCGGATGTGGCAGCTGCCCGCGGGCGCGCTGATCGGATGGATCGTGTTCGCGCTGCTGCTGTTCGGTGCGTCGGCCGCGGGCGCAGGCAGCATGATGTTCTTCTCCGGCGAGGGGACGGTCGCTCTGTCGATCGCGTGGTGGTCGCTGCTCGTCCTCCTCGTATGGGCCGCCGCGATCTCGTTCGGTGCGCAGGTGCTGCCGGCGCTCGTGTACGGGCTCTCGCCTCGCCTGCTGGAGGTCATCGGCGGGCGCGCGGCTGTCGCGACCTGGCTCTCCGGCGGCGCGCCGGCGCCGGTCGCGGGCGGCGCTGCCGGCGAGGCCGCGGTGACGGCTCCGGCCGCGCCGCCGGCACCGCCCGCTCCGATGAGCCCGCGCACGAAGAAGGCGCTCGCGTGGACGGGCGGGGCCGTGGCCCTGGTGGCGGTGCTCGGCGTCGGCGCGGCCGTCACGCTGTCGGTCGTGAACGCCGGCCGGGGGCCCGCCGCCGCTGTCGCGCAGTACGTCGGCCTCATCGCCGACGGACAGGCGGAGGCCGCGAGTGCGCTCGTCGACCCGAATGTCTCGAACGCCGAGCGCGCGTTCCTCACCGACGAGGTGCTGTCGGCCGCGGCGGAGCGCATCTCCGACGTCGAGGTCGCGGACGGTGCGGGCGAGGGAGACGTGCGATACATCGACGTGACCTACCGTCTCGACGGCGTCGAGCAGAGCGCGTCGCTGGAGGTGGAGCGTCTCGACAACGAGTGGCTCGTGCTCGAGCGCTGGCGCGTCGCGACACCGCTGCTGACCGAGGTCTTCGTGTACGCCGACGGCGGCGGAGCGCGGATCGGCGGCGTGGACGTGCCGTTCGACGAGTCGGGCCAGGCGACCGTCGCGGTGTATCCGGGCGCCTACGACGTCGAGCCCGCCTCGTCGGCGTTCTTCGAGGCCGATCCGGTCCGCGTGATCGCGGCAGGTCCGGCGGGCTTCGAGGGCGGGGCCGCCGAGATCGACTTCCGCCCGACGTCGGCGCTGCAGGACGAGGTCGACGCGCAGGTGAAGGCCCTCCTCGACGGATGCGCCGAGCAGGCCGTCGGGCAGCCCGAGGACTGCCCGTTCCAGGTGTACGTGTATCCGGACGACACCCCGGTGACGTGGAGCATCGCGTCGTACCCGTCGATCGAGATCGCGGAGGACGGCACGTACTTCACCGCCTCGGAGGGCGTCGCCGAGGCGACCTACATCGACTCCGGATTCTTCTCGGACGACGAGGAGGTCACGCAGGAGCGCGACATCTCCTTCAGCGGCGGCATCGAGATCGACGGCGACGCCGTGACGGTCACCTCCGACGGCTACTGGTGGTGACCGGGTGACGGCGGCGGCATGTGCCGCCGCCGTCACCTCTCCGGTCGCCCGTCAGGCGACCGGGGCCAGCTCGCGCTCCGACAGCCGCCCGTCGCGCAGCTCGAGCACCGCATCGGGAGCGAGCCGCGCGAGGAAGGATTCGTCGTGGCTCACGATGAGCACCGCGCCCCGGTAGGCGCGGAGCGCGTCGAGCAGCTGCTCGGCCGTGTCGATGTCGAGGTTGTTGGTCGGCTCGTCGAGCACGAGCAGCTGCGGCGGCGGGTCGGCCAGCAGCAGCCGCGCGAGCGCCACGCGGAAGCGCTCGCCGCCCGAGAGGCTCCCCACCGGGCGCTCGACGGTCGCTCCGCGAAGGAGGAACCGCGCGAGGCGGTTCCGCAGCTCGCGGTCCGGCGTGTCCGGCGCGGCCGCGCGCACGGCGTCGAGCACCGACGCCTCCTCGACGAGACCGTCGACCCGCTGCGGCAGGTACCCGACGTGCTCGACGTGGAGCTCGGCGTGCAGGCCCGCGACGAGCGGTGCCTGCTCGGCGTCCCGCGTCGGAACGGCGTCGTCGCACCACGCGACCGGAAGGCCGAGCAGCCTCCGCAGCAGCGTCGACTTGCCCGCGCCGTTCGGCCCGGTCAGGGCGATGCGCTCGGGACCCTGCACGACCCACGAGCGCTCGCCGTCGCCGATCGTCGCGACGCGGCGCCCGGCGGCCACACCCGGATCGGGCAGGTCGATGCGCACCGCGTCGTCGTCGCGCAGGCGCCGTTCCGCGGCCTCGTGCGCCTCCCGGGCCGCCGACTCCTTCTCGCGCATCTCGGTGCTGAGACGACCTGCTGACACCTCGGCGGCCATCCGCCGGCCGTGCGAGACGATCTTCGGGACGCGCTTCTCGGCCTCGGCCTTCCGCGCGGTGCGTGCGCGGCGGGCGAGCTTGACCTCGGACTCGATGCGCTGGCGCTTCTCCTTCCTGAGCGCCTTGTCCGCGTCGCGCTCGGCCTGCGCGGCGGCCTCCTGCTCCGCGTCGAGCCACGCTCGCCACGCGGAGTAGGGCCCGCCGAACACGCTGAGCTCGTCGCGGTACAGCTCGGCGGTGTCGTCCATGAGCTCGAGCAGCTCGAGATCGTGCGACACGACGACGAGCGCGCCGCGCCATCCCCGCACCATGTCGTGCAGCCGGAGGCGCGCGTCGCGGTCGAGGTTGTTGGTCGGCTCGTCGAGCAGGGTGATCGCGGCGGAGCGCAGGCGGATGCCCGCGATCGCCACGAGGACGGCCTCGCCTCCCGAGAGGCTCCCGACCGTGCGGTCGAGCGCCTCGGGCGGGAGCCCCGCGTCGGCGAGCGCGGCGTGCGCGCGCGACTCGATGTCCCAGTCGTCTCCGACGGCGTCGAAGTGGGCCGGGTCGATGTCGCCCGACTCGATCGCGCGCAGCGCGGCGAGCGGACGGGCGATGCCGAGGAGCTCGGCGACCGGGCGGTCGACATCGAGTGTGAGCCGCTGCGGGAGGTAGGCGATGTCCCCGGTGCGGACGATGTGGCCGCTGGTCGGGGTCAGCTCGCCGGCCGCGAGCCGCAGCAGCGTGGACTTGCCGGATCCGTTCCGGCCGACGAGGCCCGTGCGTCCGTCGCCGAACGTGCCGGACACGTCCGACAGGGCGACCGAGCCGTCAGGCCAGATGAAGGAAAGGTGATCGAGAGTGAGAGCGGGCATGAGGGACCTCCGGTGTGCGAGTGTGCGGATGCACTGACACCGGACGCTCGCCGAAGGACTTCGGCGGACGGCTCTAGGCGGGTCCGAGAGAAGGACCGGCCCGGTTGTTCCGAGGGAGAACGGCGAGCGTCGACGGTTCAGCGCGTGAGCGCGTGAGCGTCGATCAGCTTCAACGGATTCTCCAGACCTCGGGGACAGGACCCGACCACTGTACACACTCCGTCGCGGGCGCGCCAGGGTCGGCGTCAGATCCGCTTCTCGAGGAACACCCTCAGGTCGTCGAGCTCGGCCGGCGACACGGCGTGGCCGAGGCCGGGGTAGATGCGCCCGGCGAGGTCGGCGTGCGCGGGCAGCCAGTCGGTCGTGTGCACGATCAGCCCCTCGGGGATGACGGTGTCGTGCGTCCCGCGGCCCCAGAAGACGGGAGGGCGCCGCTCGGCGAGCGCCGCGTCTCCCTCGAGCTCGCCCGGGGTGACGTAGCCGGAGAGATTCGCGCAGAACGCGAAGCGCTCGGGTGCGAGCCGCATGGCCTGCAGCGAGATCGCGCCGCCCTGCGAGAAGCCGATGAGGCCCACGACGGCATCCGGGCCGAGCGCCGCGTCCACCCACTCGAGGAAGCGGCGGGCGGCCTCGGTCGTGCGCTCGGGCGAGCGGCCCTCGAGGCCCTCGATCGGGTACCAGGAGTAGCCCGGCTGCGGCCACGGCATCCCGAGCGGGGCGCGGACCGCCGCGTACACGAAGGCGTCGGGCAGCATCGTCGAGAGCCCGAAGAGGTCGCTCTCGTCGGCGCCGTAGCCGTGCAGCAGCACGATCACGGGCCGGCCGTCGGGCTCTCCTGACCAGCGCACGACGGCGTCGTCCAGAGCAGGCGTCGCTTCCATGGTCTCCATCGTGACGCACGTCGGCGACATCCGGGGTAGAAAGGACGCATGCCGGTCCGCACGCCTGACCCCGATCCCGAAGAGCTCCCCGAGGAGCCGCAGCTGCCATCCGACCTGGGTGCGAGCGGGATCGGCGCGGTGCCGGGAGGCTCGTCGAACCCGGGCTGGCTGAGTGAGTTCGAGCTCGAGGCCGTGCGCCGCCGCCTTCCGATGCTCTACGTCGAGGCCATCCCGGTGCGCACGGATGGCGTGGGCCAGGTGACCGACGTCGGGATCCTCCTGCGGGCCTCGAGCATGGGCGAGATCAAGCGCACGATCGTCTCCGGTCGCGTCCGCTACGGCGAGACGGTGCGCGACGCGCTGTTCCGCCATCTCGAGAACGACCTCGGGCCGATGGCGTTCCCGCTGCTGCCGCCGCAGCCGACGCCGTTCACGGTCGCGGAGTACTTCCCGATCCCGGGCGTGACGGCGTTCCACGACGACCGCCAGCACGCCGTGTCGCTCGCGTTCGTCGTGCCCGTGACGGGCACGTGCGAGCCGCGTCAGGACGCGCTCGAGGTGACGTGGCTCACACCCGACGAGGCGGCGTCGGATGCGCTCGCCGCGGAGATGGAGGGCGGGCGCGGCTCGCTCATCCGGATGGCCCTGGCGTCGGTCGGCGCCCTCCGCTGAGCCCCGCGGCGACCGGATGTGTCGCCGTATGACGCGCTGTGTTACGGCCGTGCGTAATGTCCTACCTCGACGGTGGGGAAAGCCCCTAGCGTCGTCGGCATGCAGACACTCGTGCTCCTCGCCCTGATCGGCCTCGCAGGCTTCGCAGCTCAGCTCGTCGACGGCGCCCTGGGCATGGCGTACGGGGTCACGTCCACGACCCTGCTGCTCACGATCGGCACAGCGCCCGCCGCGGCCAGCGCCTCGGTGCACCTCGCGGAGATCGGCACGACGCTCGCGTCGGGCATCTCGCACTGGCGCTTCGGCAACGTCGACTGGAAGACCGTCTTCAAGATCGGCGTGCCCGGCGCGCTCGGCGCCTTCGCGGGCGCGACCTTCCTCTCGGGCCTGTCGACCGAGGCGGCCGCGCCGCTCACGTCGGGCATCCTCCTGGCCCTCGGCACCTACATCCTCATCCGCTTCACCGTGCAGGGCCTTCCGAAGCGCCGCAGCGACAAGCCGCTCCCGCTCGCGTTCCTCGCGCCGCTCGGCATCGTCGGCGGCTTCCTCGACGCCTCGGGCGGCGGCGGATGGGGCCCGGTCGGCACGCCGGCGCTCCTCTCGAGCGGCCGCCTCGAGCCGCGCAAGGTCATCGGCACGATCGACACGAGCGAGTTCCTCGTCGCGATCGCAGCATCGCTCGGCTTCCTCCTCGGCCTCGGCTCCGCGGGCTTCGATTTCGGCTGGGTGCTCGCGCTCCTCGCGGGCGGCGTCGCGGCCGCGCCCCTCGCCGCGTGGCTCGTGCGCAAGCTGCCGCCGCGCATCCTCGGGTCCCTCGTCGGCGGGATCATCGTCCTGACCAACACCCGGACCATCCTGCGCAGCCTTGAGGTGGGCGACGCGACGGTGAACCTCGCGCTCGTCGGGATCGCCGTCGTGTGGGCCGCGGCGGTCGCCTGGTCGGTGCGCGCTCACCTCATCGCGCGTCGCGCCGAGAGGGCCGACGCGGAGGCGCCGGCCGCGCAGCCCGCGCTCGTCGCCGACTAGACCGGATCTCTAGGGGCTCTGCCAGGCGGCCGGGTCCTCGGTCAGCGCGGCGACGTCGGCCGGCAGCCGGTCGTCGGCGAGGTCGGCGAGGCTCGTCCCCTCGAGCACGCTGCGCACGTTCGCGCGCAGCGCGACCCACAGCTGCAGGAGCGCGCCCTCCTCGGCCATGTCGGATGGCCGCTGATCGCGGACGAAGACGAGCGGGCCATCCACGGCGCGGATGACGTCGGCCACGGTCAACTCGGCCGCCGGGCGGGCCAGCTCGTAGCCGCCGCCGGCGCCGCGACGGCTCGACACGATCCCGGCCCGCACGAGGGACGTCAGGATGCCCTCGAGGAACTTCGCGGGGATGCCCTCGTCCGATGCGATCGTCGGCGAGGCGAGGCGCTCGGTCGCGCGTGCGAGCAGCACGCACGCGCGCACGGCGTATTCGGCACGAGCGGAGATGCGCATCCCTCGATCATGGCACGGGGTCCGGTGCTCTCTGTTCGGTGTCGCCGGTGGCGGTGGTGGGGCGGCGTCGTTCGGCGGTGGCCGTGGGTGGTGGTGTGGCTGTTCGGGTCGCAGTTGGCGTCGGTATTCGGCCGTTTGGGGCCGCGACGTGCGACTTGGCCGTGCCGGTGGTGTGGGCGTTCGGTTGCGGTGGGTGTCGGGGGTGGCCGTGGCCGTTCGGGTCGCAGTTGGCGTCCGTATTTGGCCGTTTGGCGCCGCGAAGTGCGACCTGGCCACCGGGGGAGTGCCACCGGGGGCGGCAGCCTGGCCACCAGGAGGCGACCCGGCCACCAGGGGGCGACCCGGCCACCACGGGCCAGCGACCCGGCCACCGGCGGCGCGTCGTGGCACGGCGAAGGCCCCGGGCCGAAGCCCGGGGCCTTCGCGGATGGCCTACTCGCCCTGGGGCGGGAGGGCGGCGATGAGGGGGTGGTCCTTCTCGATCACGCCGACCTTCGACGCGCCGCCGGGCGAGCCGATGTCGTCGAAGAACTCCACGTTCGCCTTGTAGTAGTCCTGCCACTCGTCGGGCAGGTCGTCCTCGTAGTAGATCGCCTCCACCGGGCACACCGGCTCGCACGCACCGCAGTCGACGCACTCGTCCGGATGGATGTACAGCGACCGCTCGCCCTCGTAGATGCAGTCGACCGGGCACTCATCGATGCAGGCGCGGTCCTTGACATCGACGCAGGGGAGCGCGATGACGTACGTCACGAGCGTGCGAGCGCGTCGGCGCGCGAGATCTCGACCTGCTCCTCGCGGGGCACGACCTTGACGCGCTCCCGCTGGTGGCGGTGCGTCTCGCCGAGCGTGCGCTCGTGCGCGTCGAGGGCGAGCCATCCCTGCCAGGTGGTGTACTCGACGTCGCGCTCGTCGAGGAGCGCGACGACGTCGTCGGCCGTGGGGGCCGTGAGCGATCCGGCGGCCGCGTCCTCGACGAGGTGCTCGACCGTCTCCATCGCGTCGGACTTCGTGTGGCCGATGAGGCCGACGGGCCCGCGCTTGATCCATCCCGTGGCGTACAGGCCCGGAACGCCGTCGACACGGCCCTCGACGTTCGGGATGACGCCGCGGGAGGCGTCGAACGGCGCGCCCTCGACGCGCGTGCCGTAGTAGCCGACGGCGCGGTACACGGCCTGCAGCGGGTAATCGACGAACGCGCCCGTGCCGACGACCCGGTCGCCCTCGACGCGCGTGCGCTCGAACCGCATGCCCTCGACGCGCTCGTCGCCGAGCACCTCGGCGGGCGCGTGCCAGAAGTGGAGGTGCAGGCGGCGGGGAGCACCGGTGAGCTCGCGTCCGCGCCACGAGTTCAGCGTGCGGAGCATGATCTTCATCTGGTTGTTCGGCGCCGCGGCCGGGTCGACGCCCTCGAAGTCGGCGTCGTCGAGCACGATGTCGACGCCGCGCACCTCGCCGAGCTCGCGCAGCTCGATCGGCGTGAACTTGATGTCGGCGGGTCCGCGACGGCCGAACACGTGCACATCCGTCACCGCCGAGCCCTCGAGGCCCTCGAGGACGTTGTCGGGCACCTCGGTCGAGCGGAGGTCCTCGGGCAGCTTCGCGAGCACGCGGGCGACGTCGAGCGCGACGTTGCCGTTGCCGATGACCGCCACCTGCTGCGCGTCGAGCGGCCACGTGCGCGGCACATCCGGGTGGCCGTCGAACCACGCGACGAAGTCGGCGGCGCCGTACGACCCCGCCTTGTCGATGCCGGGGATGTCGAGGGCCGCGTCGCGGATGGCTCCGGTCGCGAGGATGACGGCGTGGTACCGCTCCTGGAGCTCCTCGAGCGACACGTCGCGGCCGACCTCGATGTTGCCGAGGAAGCGGATGCGGCCCGAGTCGAGCATCTCGTGCAGCGAGTTGACGATGCCCTTGATGCGCGGATGGTCGGGGGCGACTCCGTAGCGGATGAGTCCGTAGGGCGCGGGGAGCGACTCCAGCAGGTCGATCGAGACCGATCCGCCCGCCTCCTCGACGGCGTTCGCGAGGAGGTTGCCGGCGTAGATCCCGGCAGGGCCCGCGCCGACGATCGCGACGCGCAGGTTGTCGAGGCTCACAGGGCTGCCTTTCGTTCGGAGTCGCGACGCACCGCGTCGACGAGCTCGGATGGTGCATAGGGGCTGAGGGTGACCACGTCGCCGATGACGACGACGGCCGGGTTGCGCACCTTCCGCTGAGCGGCCTGGTGCGCGATGGTCTGCAGGGTGCCGAAGGTGACGCGCTGCCGGGGCCCGTATCCATCCTCCACGATCGCGACCGGGCAGTCGCCGCCGCGACGGCCGGCTCCCAGCACATGCGCGGAATGGGGGAGGGTGCCCACGCCCATGAGCAGCACGACCGTGTGGTCGCGGCCGCCGCCGACCTCGTCGATCTGGTCGTGCCCGGAGACGACCGTGAAGGAGGTCGCGAGGCCGCGGTGCGTGAGGGGGATGCTCGCGATCGCCGGCACGGCGCTCGCGCTCGTGACGCCCGGCACGACCTCGACGTGGAGGCCGGCCTCGCGGCAGCGGAACAGCTCCTCGCCGCCGCGGCCGAACACGAAGGGGTCGCCGCCCTTGAGCCGCACGACGTCGCGCCCGGAGAGGGCGATCTCGACGAGGAGCTCCGAGATGGCCTCCTGCGGGATCGGATGGTGGCCCGGCGTCTTCCCGACGTCGATGACCTCCGCACGGAGCTCGATGCCCTCGGCTGCGAGGCCGTCGAGCACGCCGCGCGCGCCCAGGCGGTCGGCGACGATGACGTCGGCGCTCTCGAGCGCGCGGAGGCCGCGCACGGTGAGGAGGCCGGCGTCGCCCGGACCCGCTCCGACGAGGGTGACGCGCCCCTCGCGGCGCGCGGTCTCAGTCACGGACGGTGCCGGCGGCGATCGTGTGGCCGTCGGCGGGCCGGATGACGAGGAACGAGCCCGAGTGGCGGGACACGCTGTACGGCTCGAGGGGGAGCGCCTCGGCGAGGCGGATCCGCGCGCGGCCGATCTCGTTCGCGCCGAGCTGGTCGGCCGGCACGTGCGCGAGGGAGTCGAGGTCGCGGCGCTCGACGATCTCGTCGACGATCGCCTGCACGGTCTTCGTGCCGTGCTTGACGAGCACGCGGGCACCCTGCGTGAGGGGGCGCTCGTCGAGGAGGAACAGCTGCGCGTCGATCTCGCGCGAGAGCTGCGGCGGGGCGTCCTCCGCCACGATCACGCTGCCGCGCGCGGCGTCGACGTCGTCGGCGAGGCGCACGGCGACCGACTGCGGTGCGGCCGCCTCGTCGACCTCGATGCCCGCGATCTCGACCGCGGTGACGGTGGTCGAGATGCCTGCGGGCAGCACGCGCACGCGGTCTCCCGCGCGCACGGTTCCCGACGCGATGCGGCCGGCCGACGCGCGATAGTCGCGAAGGCGCTCGACGGCGTCGGGGTCGGCCGCGGCGATCTCGGGCGAGACGCCGCCCTGCGGGCGCAGGACGATCTGCACGGGAAGCCGGAACGGCTCGAGCTCGCGCTCCTCGGCGTCGGCGGCCGGCAGCTGCTCGAGGAGCTCGAGGAGCGACGGGCCCGTGTACCAGGGCGTGCGCGCCGAGCGCTCGACGATGTTGTCGCCCTCGAGGGCGGAGACGGGGAGCACGTGCACATCGGCGACGCCGAGCTCGTCGGTGACCTCGCGCACCTGGTGCTCGACGGGTGCGAAGGCGTCCTCCGCGAAGCCGAGGAGGTCGATCTTGTTGACCGCCACGATGACGTGCGGGACGCGCAGGAGCGCCGTCACGGCGAGGTGCCGGCGGGTCTGCTCGAGCACGCCCTTGCGGCCGTCGATGAGCACGACGACGGCGTCGGCCGTCGTGGCGCCCGTGACCATGTTGCGCGTGTACTGCACGTGGCCGGGGCAGTCGGCGAGGATGAAGCTGCGCTCGGCGGTCGCGAAGTAGCGGTAGGCGACGTCGATCGTGATGCCCTGCTCGCGCTCGGCGCGCAGGCCGTCGGTGAGCAGCGCGAAGTCGATGCCGTCGGCGCCCGCGAAGCCGCGCTCGCGCGAGGTGCGCGCGACCTGCTCGAGCTGGTCCGCGAGGATGGCCTTGGAGTCGTGGAGCAGCCGTCCCACGAGCGTGGACTTGCCGTCGTCGACCGACCCGGCGGTCGCGAACCGGAAGAGGGTGGAGGGGGCGAGCGTGCTCATCAGAAGTAGCCGTCCTTCTTGCGGTCTTCCATCGCCGCTTCGCTGATCCGGTCGTCGGCGCGGGTCGCGCCGCGCTCGGTGAGGGTCGACACCGCCACCTCGGCGACGATGTCCGAGATGCCCGAGGCGGCCGACTCGACGGCGCCCGTGCAGCTCATGTCGCCGACCGTGCGGTAGCGCACCGTGCGGGTCTCGACCGTCTCGTCGGCGCGGGGCTCGGAGAAAGGGCCCACGGCCATCCACATGCCGTCGCGACGGTAGACCTCGCGCTCGTGCGCGAAGTAGAGGGGCGGCAGGGCGATGCCCTCGCGCTCGATGTAGCGCCAGATGTCGAGCTCGGTCCAGTTCGAGATCGGGAAGACGCGCACGTGCTGGCCGGGCGTGTGGCGGCCGTTGTAGAGGCTCCAGAGCTCGGGGCGCTGGTTGCGCGGGTCCCACTGGCCGAACTCGTCGCGGAGGGAGAAGATGCGCTCCTTGGCGCGCGCCTTGTCCTCGTCGCGGCGCGCGCCGCCGAAGACCGCGTCGTGCTTGCCGGCCGCGATGGCGTCGAGCAGCGGCTGCGTCTGCAGCGGATTGCGGGTGCCGTCGGCGCGCTCGAGGAGGCGCCCGTCGTCGATGTAGTCCTGCACGCTCGCGACCTCGAGCGTGAGGCCGAGGCGCTCGACGGTCTCGTCGCGGAAGCGGATGACCTCGGGGAAGTTGTGCCCCGTGTCGACGTGCAGCACGGGGAACGGCACGCGGCCGGGCAGGAACGCCTTGGCGGCGAGGTGCAGCACGACGACGGAGTCCTTGCCGCCCGAGAAGAGCAGCACGGGGCGCTCGAACTCGGCGACGACCTCGCGGATGACGTGGATGGCCTCCGCTTCGAGCAGGTCGAGCGTGCTCAGGCGCGTGGCCGGCGCGGCGGCGGTCGCGGTCAGGGTGTCGCTCATGTGTGGAGTCCGCATTCGGTCTTGTCGAGTCCGGCCCAGCGGCCGGAGCGGGGGTCTTCGCCCGGGGCGACGGGCTTGGTGCAGGGGCGGCATCCGATCGAGGGATAGCCGAAGTTCAGCAGGAGGTTCATCGGCACCTGGTGGAGCGAGGCGTAGGCCTGCAGGTCGTCCCACGTCCATGCGGCGACCGGGTTCACCTTGACGAGGCCGTTCTTCGCGTCCCACGTGACGAGCGGCGTGTTGACGCGCGTGGGCGCCTCCTCGCGGCGCACGCCCGTGAACCACACCTCGTAGCCCTGCAGGGCGTCGTGGAGCGGCGCGACCTTGCGCAGCGCGCAGCACTGGGCGGGGTCGCGTGCGAAGAGGTCCTTGCCGTGTGCGGCGTCCTGCTCGGCGACGGTCTGCTCGGGGAGCACGTCGACGACGCGGACGTCGAGGCGGCGCTCGACCTCGTCGCGCGTCGCGACGGTCTCGACGAAGTGGTAGCCCGTGTCGAGGAAGAGCACGTCGACACCGGGCAGCTGCTCGGCGACGAGGTGCGGAAGGGCGGCGTCGGCCATCGAGCACGCGACGGCGACGGCGCCGAGGCCGAAGTTGCGCGCGACCCAGTCGACGACCTGCGCGGGCGTGGCCTCGTGGTCGGTGAGGCTGCCGAGCTCGGCGGCGCCGGCCTCGGCGAGGGCCTCGAGCTCGGCGGCGGAGCGGCGCGTCTGCAGACGCGGCGCGAGGCTGACGGTCATCGCAGGACCTCCTCATCGACGCGGTGGGCCCACTGCGCGAAGCTCTCGTCGCCCTCGCGGCTCTCCGCATAGCGGGTCGCGATGCGCTCGACGTAGTCGGCGATGCCGGTGGCCTCGACCTTGAGCCCGCGCACAGTGCGGCCGAGGCCGGCCTCCTCGCGGTCGTGCGCGGTGAGCCCGCCGCCGAGGTGCACCTGGTAGCCCGGGACCTTGTTGCCGTCGTCATCCGTGATGATCTGGCCCTTGAGCCCGATGTCGGCGGTCTGGATGCGCGCGCACGAGTTGGGGCAGCCGTTGATGTGCAGGCTGAGGGGCGCGGGGAGGTCGACCCCCGCGAGCCGCTTCTCGAGCTCGAGGACGGCGATCCGCGCGTTCTCCTTCGTCTCGACGATCGCGAGCTTGCAGAACTCGATGCCCGTGCACGCGATCGTGCCGCGGCGGATGAGGCTCGGTCGCGCGCTGAGGCCGAGCTCGTCGAGGCCCGCGATGAGCGACTCGACGCGGTCCTCGGCGATGTCGAGGAAGACGAGCTTCTGGTGCGGGGTCGTGCGCAGCCGCGTCGAGCCGTGCGCCTCGAGCAGGTCGGCGAGAGCCGCGAGCTGCGTGCCGGACGAGCGCCCGACGATGGGCGTCGCGCCCACGTAGAAGAGGCCGTCCTTCTGGCGGTGCACGCCGATGTGGTCGCCGGGGGTCGGCGGCTTCGGAGCGGCGGGCCCGTCGGCGAGGCGGTAGCCGAGGTACTCGGTCTCGAGGACCTCGCGGAACTTCTCCACGCCCCAGTCGGCGAGGAGGAACTTCAGGCGCGCCTTGTTGCGGAGGCGACGGTAGCCGTAGTCGCGGAAGATGCGCGCGACGCCGTACCAGACCTCGGCGACCTGCTCGGGGGACGCCCATGCGCCGAGACGCTCGCCGAGGCGAGGCACGGTCGACAGCGCGCCGCCGACCCATACGTCGTAGCCGACCCCGTGCTCGGGGTGCTCGACGGCGACGAACGCGACGTCGTTGATCTCGTGGACGACGTCCTGGCTCGGATGGCCGGTGAGCGCGGTCTTGAACTTGCGCGGGAGGTTGGCGAGCTCGGGGTCGCCGATGAACCGGCGCGTGATCTCGTCGATCTGCGGGGTCGGGTCGATGAGCTCGTCGGCGGCGATGCCCGCGACGGGAGAGCCGAGGACGACGCGGGGGACGTCGCCGCAGGCCTCGGTGGTCGACAGGCCGACGCTCTCGAGGCGGCGCCAGATCTCCGGCATGTCCTCGACCTGCACCCAGTGCAGCTGGATGTTCTGACGGTCGGTGAGGTCGGCCGTGCCGCGCGCGAAGTCGTTGGAGATGCCCGCGATCACGCGCAGCTGCTCGGTCGTGAGCTGGCCGCCGTCGATGCGGACCCGCAGCATGAAGTACTCGTCCTCGAGCTCGTGCGGCTCGAGGGTCGCGGTCTTGCCGCCGTCGATCCCGGGCTTGCGCTGGGTGTAGAGACCCCACCAGCGGAAGCGGCCGTGCAGGTCGGTCGGGTTGATCGAGGAGAAGCCGCCCTGCGCGTAGACGGTCTCGATGCGCTCGCGCACGTTGAGGCCGTTGTCCTCCTGCTTGAACTGCTCGTTGGCGTTCAGCGGCTCGGTGCCGTCGATCTTCCACTGCCCGTTCGGCTTGCTCGACGGGCGAGGCGGACGGATGCGCGCCCCGCGCGCCGCCGCCGGTGCGGCCTGCGTGCCGGTCTCGCTCAAGGTCATGCTCGTCTCCCGCTCGCTCGATGTGGGTCGAGCTTAGGGAGCGGAGGGTGAGGGGCTCGCGCGCATGCGCAACAGACCGTCACACGCGGCGAAACAGAGCGTCACATGACGCAACGCAGGTCGTCCTCGGGGCCGCAGCGCGGCCATCCGCTCAGCCGTGCGACTCGCGACGGATGGCGGATACGCCGCACGGCGGATGCCGCGCCGCGCGCCGGCCCGTACCGTGGAGGGGGTGGACGGCGCCGGAACGAGCACGAGCACGCCCCTGCGCACACGGTGGCGGGGGCTCTTCCGACGCGTGTCGGCGGCGCAGTGGATCCTCGACGGCTTCACGGGCGCGTTCTTCCTCCTCTTCGCGGCCGTGCTGCTGCCGACCTACGACGACGGCTTCTCGTGGATCGGGGGCGCCGCGACGCTCGCGCTCATGACGACCGCGCTCATGCTGAGCCGCTGCGCACCGGCGCTGTCGCTCGCGGTCGCGTGGATCGGCGCGTTCGTGCAGATGGGCACGGGTCAGCAGCCGATGGCGGCGAACGTCGCGATCTTCGTCGTGCTCTTCGCGGTCGCCGCCTACGGCTCGCGCGTCGTCTTCTGGGTGGGCTTCGCCTCGGCGTGCGCGGGGGCGCTCTGCGTCGCGCTGTACCTGTTCGTCTTCGGCCCCGCGATCGCGGGCATCGGCTACGTCGGATACGTCGGGGGAGCGAGCTCGCCGCTGCAGGCGGTGCTGTCGCTCATGCTCGTGTTCGGCGCGGCGCTCTTCAGCCTGCTTCTGGCCTGGACGCTCGGCGCCCTCTTCCGCGTCGTCATCCGAAACCGCGAGACACGGCGCGCGCAGCTGCTCGCCGAGGAGCGGGCCACGGCGGAGGAGGAGCGCGGGCGCATCGCGCGCGACATGCACGACGTCGTCGCGCACTCGCTCGCGGTGGTCATCGCGCAGGCCGATGGCGCCCGGTACGCGGCCGCCGCGGACCCCGAGGCCGCGACCCAGGCGCTCGCGACGATCAGTCAGACCGCGCGCTCCGCGCTGTCGGATGTGCGGATGCTCCTGACCCAGCTGCGGCATCGGCAGGCCGAGGGGCCGCAGCCGACGATCGCCGACCTCGAGCAGCTCTACGCGCACGTGCGCGCCGCGGGCGTCGACCTCCGGGTGACGGTCGACCCCGCTCCGCCCGGCGAGCCGCCGGCGTCCGTGCAGCTCGCGGTGTACCGGATCCTGCAGGAGGCGACGACGAACGCGATGCGGCACGGCGACGGCGGGCCCGTGCACGTCCATCTCGCGTGGCTGCCGGGCAGCGTCGCGCTGTCGGTGCGCAACCGGAGGGTCTCGTCGGACACGCGTCCGGTGCCGGTCACGACGGCGCGGACGAAGGTGCTCCACGCTCCGCCTGTGCAGTCGGCGGGCCACGGCCTCATCGGCATGCGCGAGCGCGCCGAGCTCGTCGGCGGCCGGTTCGATGCCGGCCCGCAGGGCGCCGACTGGGTCGTGCAGGCGACGCTCCCCGTATGACCCGCCCGCCCCGGCGCGCCCCGATCCTGCATGTCTCGTTTCGTGCGGGTATGGCGCCGGAAAAGCCGGGGAAAGTGAGACACGTGCGGGTGCGTGAAAGAGTGGAGCGACGAAGGGGAGACGGATGATCAGGGTCGTGCTCGTGGATGACCAGGCGCTGTTCCGCGCCGGGATCCGGATGGTCGTGGCGTCGCAGCCCGACCTCGAGGTCGTCGGCGAGGCGGGCGACGGGCAGGAGGCGATCGCCGTGGTGCGCGCGACCCGTCCCGATGTCGTCCTCATGGACATCCGCATGCCCGTCATGGACGGCCTCGCCGCGACCTCGCACCTCCTCGCCGAGCCCGACCCGCCCAAGGTCGTCATGCTCACGACATTCGACCTCGACGAGGCCGCGGCGCGCGCGATCCGGGAAGGGGCGAGCGGCTTCCTGCTGAAGGACGCCGACCCCGAGTTCCTCCTCGCGGCGATCCGCACGGTCCACGCCGGGTCGTCGGTCATCGCGGCATCCGCGACGCGGGAGCTCTTCGCGCACTTCGCGGAGGCGCCCCGACCGGCGCCGCCGGCGTTCGGCGAGCTGACCGACCGCGAGAAGGAGATCTTCGCGCTCGCCGCCCGGGGGCTCAGCAACGCCGAGATCGCCCAGCGGGAGTTCCTCAGCGAGGCGACCGTGAAGACGCACATCAGCCGCATCCTCACGAAGCTCGCCCTGCGCGACCGCGTGCAGCTCGTCGTCTTCGCGTTCGAGCACGGCCTGGCCTGAAGCCGCCCCTACAGCGACTCGCGCCGCACGAGGGACGTCGACAGGGTCTGGATCCTCTCGGCGGGCAGCCCGCGGATGGTCGCCAGAAGGGTCTCGGCGGCGGCTCTCCCCATCGCCTCGAGCGGCTGGCGGATGGTCGTGAGCGGCGGATCCGAGGTGGCGGCGAGCAGGACGTCGTCGAATCCGACGACGGAGACGTCGGCGGGCACCCTGCGCCCCGCGGCCTGCAGCGCCCTGAGCGCCCCCGCGGCCATGAGGTCCGACGCGGCGAAGACCCCGTCGAGATCGGGCTCTCTGCGGAGGAGTCGCGCCATCGCGGCCGTGCCGCTGTCGAGACTGAAGTCGCCGTGCACGATCGGCCCGGGGACGATCCCGTGCCGTGCGAGCTCGTCCGTCCATCCGCGGGTGCGCTCGCGAGCCTGCTCGAGGTCGAGCGGCCCCGTGATGATCCCGATGGAGCGGCGGCCGGCCTCGACGAGCGCGCGCGCCGCGAGCACGCCGCCGCCGTAGTTGTCGGAGTCGACGATGATGGGCTCCGGCCCGATGTCGGCGTGCGGGCGTCCGACCCAGGCGATCGGCACGGGGGAGTCCGCCAGGCGCTCGACGAGGTGCGAGATCTCGTGCTGGAGGATCACGATCGCGCCGTCCAGCGCCCCCGAGCGCAGGAAGCGCGGGACGCGCTCGATGTCCTCCTGGTCGGCCGGCAGGAGGACGGGCTGCACCTCGCCGACCGACAGGGCCTTCGCGGCCCCCTTCATCACAGCAGCGAAGAATGTGCCGCTCAGACCCCCGAGCTCCTCGAACGCGACGACGAGCCCCACCGCCCCCGCTCGTCCGCCGCGGAGGGCACGGGCCGCGACGTTCGTCTCGTACCCCAGCCGCTGCGCCTCGCGCTCGACCGCGCTGGTCATCACCGGGTCGACGTTCGTCGCGCCGGCGAGCACCCGTGCCGCCGTGGCGCGTGAGACGCCCGCCGCCCGGGCGACGTCGACGATGGTGGGTCGGACCATGGCTCCTCCACGGAGTTCATCCCCTCGAAGATCGATCTCTCCGACAGGCTGATCATTGCACGTTCTCTGCGTGGCCGAGGCGAGGCCGCTGGCCGTGCGCAACCCCCATGTTACGGATGGGGTGGGCGCGTGGCGGATCCAGGGAATCGCGCGCCTCGCAGGACGCGGGTTGCCCCCGTCTCGGATGTGGATTACTGTGACCGCGAACGAGAGAACGATCTCTCATGCGGGTTCTCTCGAGACGCCCCGCCATCCCCGAAGAAGAGGAGCTGTTGTGAATCGTCGCAGTCTGGCGTTGCCCATCGCGGCAATCGGTGCTCTCGCCCTGGCGCTGTCCGGGTGCACGTCGGGAGGATCAGGATCGGCCTCGGATGACCCGAACGCGGAGTTCGAGTTCTGGTCGTTCACCGGGATCGGGCAGAAGGACTCGGTCGACCGCTACCTCGAGCAGAATCCCGACGCGAAGGTCAAGCTGACCGAGGTCGGCAGCACGACGGAGACGGCCACCGCCCTGACCGCCGCGCTCGCCGGGGGCAAGGTTCCCGACCTCGTGATGATCCAGAACGACGACCTGCCGAAGTTCGTGGAGAACCCGGGCAACTTCGTCGACCTGCGCACGCTCGGCGGAGACGACATCGGCGAGGGGTACCTCGACTGGGCCGTCGAGGGGGCGACCGCGGAGGACGGCTCGATCATCGGGATCCCGACGGACGTCGGCGGCCTGGCCTTCGCCTATCGCGCCGACCTCTTCGAGGCCGCGGGGCTGCCGACCGATCCAGACGAGGTCGCGCAGATGTGGGCGACCTGGGACGACTTCATCGCGATGGGCGAGAAGTACACCGAGGCGACAGGGGAGCCGTTCGTCGACAACGTCGAGACGAGCGTCTTCTTCTCGACGGTGAACCAGGTCACCGAGAAGTACTACTCCGACGACGGCGAGCTCATCTACGACTCGAATCCGCAGGTCGAGGAGGCCTTCGACGTCGCGGTCCGCACCTACGAGGCCGGCATCAGCGCGGGCATCGCCGCCTGGTCCTCGGGGTGGGGGCCGGGCAAGGCGAACGGGTCCTTCGCGGTGACGACCGCTCCGTCGTGGATCCTGTCCGGTCTCAAGACGGACGCCCCCGACACCGAGGGCAAGTGGCGCATCGCCTCGATCCCCGGCACCGGCGGCAACTGGGGCGGAAGCGTCATCGCGATCCCTGCCCGCGCGGACAACCCCGCCGCCGCGTGGCAGTACATCGAGACGATGCTCTCTCCGGAGGGGCAGACCGAGCACTTCTCCGTCACGGGCACGTTCCCGGCGGCCAAGGCCGCGCTCGAGAGCGACGAGGTACGTCAGTACACCGACCCGTTCTTCGGCGACTCGCCGATCGGCGAGATCATGAGCGAGTCCGTGACCCAGTTCAACTCGTTCTACAACGGGCCGGACACGAGTGCGATCGGCGCGGCCCTCCTGAACGCGCTCGTCGACATGGAAGCCGGCAACGTCCCGCCCGACGAGGCCTGGCAGACCGGCCTCGACAGCGTCAGGGCCGCGCTGGGCGGCTGACCCACCGTTCGATCGACGGCGACCCGCCTGTCGGGCGGGTCGCCGTCCTCACCGAGGCAGGACCCATGACCGCCACTGCGACCGCCATCCGCGCACCGCGGATCAGCCCCGAGCGGGCATCCGCTCGCCCCATCAGACAGCCGCTCGCCGAGCGCATCGCGCCGTACCTCTACATCGCGCCGTTCTTCGTGATCTTCGCGATCTTCGGGCTCTTCCCGCTCCTGTTCACCTTCTACGTGGCGCTGTTCGACTGGAATCCGGTCGGCGAGCAGACGTTCGTCGGCCTCGCCAACTTCGAGCGCCTCTTCCAGGATCCGCGGTTCTGGAACGCGTTCGTCAACACGTTCGGCATCTTCCTCATCTCGACCATCCCGCAGCTCCTCCTGGCGCTCGGGCTCGCGCACCTGCTCAACCACGCCGCGCTGAAGTTCGCGAACTTCTTCCGCATGGCGCTCCTCGTGCCGTACATCACCTCCGTCGCGGCGACGGCGCTCGTCTTCGCGCAGATCTTCGACAAGAACTTCGGACTCATCAACTGGATCCTCGATCTCGTCGGGGCGCCGGCGGTGAACTTCCTGTCGTCTCAGGTCGGATCCTGGATCGTCATCTCGTCCATGGTGATGTGGCGCTGGTTCGGGTACAACGCACTCCTCTATCTCGCCGGGCTGCAGGCGCTTCCGCGCGAGATGTACGAGGCCGCCTCGGTCGACGGCGCATCCGGATGGCAGCAGTTCATCCACCTCACGATCCCGTCGCTGCGTCCGATCATCATCTTCACCGTGATCATGTCGACGATCGGCGGACTCCAGATCTTCACCGAGCCGCTCCTCGTGGCGCCCGAGTCGGGCCTCACCTGCGGCGGCGGCCGGCAGTGCCAGACCCTCGCGCTGTTCCTCTACGAGCAGGGCTTCGGGCAGTTCGAGTTCGGCTACGGGTCGGCGATCGGGGTGGCGCTGTTCGTCATCGTCGTCGTCGCGTCGCTGATCAACTTCTTCCTCACGACCCGCACCAGGAGGGCACGCTGATGTCGCAGCTGACAGACGAGGGAGCGCTCGCCGCGCCGCGCACGGAGGCGATCGTCACGGGCCGCCGCACGCGCAACGGGGGCCGCATCGGCCGGGTCGGATGGCCGGTGTACGCGCTGCTGATCGTCGCGGTCCTGATCAGCGTGTTCCCGCTGTACTACATGTTCGTGATCGCGTCGGTCGGCGCGACGGCCGTCACGTCGAGCCCTCCGCGGCTCTACCCGGGCTTCAACTTCTTCGACATCGCGGCCAAGGTGTTCGAGACGGTGCCCTTCTTCCAGTCCCTGCTCAACAGCGTGTTCGTCTCGCTCGTGGTGGCCGTCGCCACGGCGCTGCTGTGCGCGCTGGCCGGCTTCGCCTTCGCGAAGCTGACCTTCCCCGGGCGGAACGTGCTGTTCCTCATCGTGCTGCTGACGATGACGGTGCCGGCACAGCTGAGCGTGATCCCGCAGTACCTGATCATCTCGTGGCTGTCGTGGGTCGATACGCTCCAGGCCATCATCGTGCCCGGGCTCGCGAGCGCCTTCGGCATCTTCTGGATGCGGCAGCACCTCGCGACGACGCTGAACGACGAGCTGATGGCCGCCGCGCGCATCGACGGTGCGAGCAGCTGGCAGATCTTCTGGCGCATCGGGTTCCCGATCGTCCGACCGGCGGCGTTCGTGCTGGGTCTCATCACCTTCACGGGCGTGTGGAACGACTTCATGTGGCCGTTCATCGTGCTCAAGTCGCCCGAGCTCTTCACCGTGCAGATCGCCCTCAAGCAGCTTCAGGCGAACCGGACCATCGACCTCGCGCTGACCATGGGCGGCTCGTTCATGGCCACCCTCCCGCTGCTCATCGTGTTCTTCTTCGTCGGACGCCGCATGGTGGCGGGGATCATGGACGGCGCGTTCAAGGGCTGAGGCCGGCTCGCCCCGCGCGTCGGGTCGACGCGCGCTCGACGAGCTCGGTCGGCATGACGATCGGCTCCGTGCTGAGATCCTCGCCCGCGGCCGCGCGGGCGAGGATCCGCACCGCCTCCGACGCGGCCTCGCGGATGGGCTGTCGGATGGTCGTGAGCGGCGGGTGAAGCCAGCGCGCGCTGCGCACGTCGTCGAAGCCCACCACGAGGACGTCGTGCGGGATGCTCCGCCCGCTCTGGGCGACCGCGCGGTAGACGCCGGCGGCCATCTCGTCCGAGCACGAGAAGACGCCGATGGGGCCGTCGCCGCCCAGCTCGCCGAGCTCGGCGAGCGCCCGCGTGCACGCGCGCTGCGCGTCCCACGCGCTCCAGTCGGCGCTCGTGCGCACGTACGGGGCACCCGGCGCGGCGTCCTCGAGGGCGCGCGTGAACCCGTCGACGCGGGCGCGGCCGTACCGATACGACGGGGCTCCGCCGATCGCGATGAAGCGGCGTGCGCCGTTCTGCACGAGGTGCCGCGCGGCAGCCTCGCCACCCGCGGCATCCGTGATGCGCAGGCTCGGGAGCGGGCGCGAGGCCTCGGATGGCGGCTCCATGAGCACGAGCGGGATGCCCGCCGCGCGCATGGTCGCGATCTGGGTGCTGGTCGGGACGATGAGCCCGATGATGACTCCCGCCGAGCCGCGCGACCGGATCCGCTCCGGCCAGTCATCCGCGGGATCGTCGCGCTCCGTCGTCAGCACGAGGTCGTAGCCGAGCGCGGACGCCGTCGTGCGGGCGCCGGCCGTGATCTCCTGCGTGTAGGGATCGTGGAAGTGCCCGAGCACGAGGTCGATCAGGGAGGTGCCGCGCCGCGGGCGGCCTCGTCGCCGGCCCACGGCCGAGTAGCCGAGCTCCGCGGCGGCGCGTGCGATCCGCGCACGGGTGTCGTCTGACATCTCCCCGCTCCCTCGCAGCGCGCGGGAGGCCGTCGCCACGCTCACGCCGGCTCGCTCGGCGACGGACGTCAGGGTCACATCCGGCGTGAGGCGCATGCCGACATTTTTGCGCAAACCCGCCCGCTCGACCACCGCCCGGTGGCAGGGTTTCCCCACGCGTACATCCCGTCGAGGTGGAAGGGACGAGTCCATGACGACGACAGGACCGACAGCGATGATCGAGAGCCGAGCCGACCTGCGGCCCGCCGGTTCCGGGAAGGCGGGCGTATGAGGGCCCGCCGGGCGCTCATCGTCCGCGGCGGCGGGGAGGGACATCGCCCCGTCGAGGCGACGGACCTCTTCGTGCCGTTCCTCGCGGAGAGCGGGTTCGAGGTGCGCATCGCGGAGTCGAGCGAGATCTACGCCGACCAGGCGGAGATGGAGCGCACCGACCTCATCGTGCAGTGCGTCACGGCGTCCGAGATCTCCCCTGAGGCCCTGGTCGGGCTGCGCGGTGCCGTCGCGCGCGGCACGGGTCTCGCGGGCTGGCACGGCGGCATCGTCGACTCGTATCCGGGCAGTGCGGGCTACCGGCAGCTGATCGGGGCGCGCGCGGTGGCGCACCCCGCCCGACGGGGCGACGGCCGCCGAGACGACGCGCACGACGACGTGCTCTGCTACACCGTGGACATCGCCGATCGCGGCCGCTCGCACGAGATCATGACCGGTCTCGAGGACTTCACGCTGCGCACCGAGCAGTACTGGGTGCTCGCCGACGACGGCAACGACGTCCTGGCGACGACGACCTACCCGGCGCTGCCCTCGCGCTCGTGGCAGCGCACGGCGACCGCGCCGGCGGTCTGGACGCGGCGCTGGGGCAGAGGCCGTGTCTTCGTCGCGACGCCCGGCCACAGTCTCCTCGTGCTCCGGGACGTCAGCGTGCGCACGATCATCGAGCGCGGGATGCTGTGGGCGAGTCGCCCGATGACGGAGGAGCCCGCCGAGCCGATCCTCCGAGAGGCGCGCGGGATCATCCTCGCGATGTAGCGGGATGAGCCGGGCGGGCGATGACCGCGACGGGGGTCGGTTCCTAGCGTCGTAGGCATGGAGATCACGACCACCGACATGGGGCTCGCCGCGCGCGTGCAGCAGCTCACCAAGCAGTACGGCGCCGGCGAGAACGGCGTCCGTGCTCTCGACGGCGTCAGCGTCGGCATCCGACGCGGCCAGTTCACCGCCATCATGGGGCCGTCCGGCTCGGGCAAGTCCACGCTCATGCACATCATGGCGGGGCTCGACGCGCCGTCGAGCGGACGCGTCTGGATCGGCGACACCGAGATCACGGGGATGCGCGACGAGGAGCTGACGATCCTCCGTCGGCGCCGCGTGGGATTCGTCTTCCAGGCGTTCAACCTCGTGCCGACGCTCGATGTGCAGGCCAACATCCAGCTCCCGTTCGACCTGGATGGCCGCAAGCCGTCGAGCGCCGAGCGCGCGCGCATCGACGGGCTCATCGAGACGCTCGGCCTCGCGCCGCGCCTGCGCCACAAGCCGCACGAGCTGAGCGGCGGGCAGCAGCAGCGCGTCGCGATCGCGCGGGCGCTCGCGACGGCCCCCGACCTGCTCTTCGCCGACGAGCCCACCGGCAACCTCGACTCCCGCACGGGACGCGAGGTGCTCGCCCTGCTTGCCGCCGCGAGCCGCGAGCACGGCCAGAGCATCGCGATGGTGACGCACGATCCGTTCGCCGCGAGCTACGCCGACCGCGTGCTCTTCCTCGGCGACGGCCGCATCGTCGCCGACAAGCCGCGGCAGACGCCCGAGCAGATCTCGGCGCACATGCTCGCGGCGGAGACCGCTCCCGCGACGTCGGCCATCCCCACGGCGGGAGCCGCGCGATGACCGCGGTCGCCGCGGCACCTGACCGGATGGCCGCTGTCCGGCCATCCGCTCGACTCGCCTTCCTGCGCGAGCGCGGCATGGGGGCGAGCGTGCTCGTCGCTGCGCTGTCGGCGGCGTTCGGCGTGACGCTCGTGACGACGACCGGCTACATCGGCGCCGTCCTGCAGAACGACCCGTACATCGGCGACTCCGAGACGCTCGCGATCGTCGTCGCCATCCTCAGCGTGCTCCTCACCGCGGTCGCGATGTACGTCGCCGCGGTCGTGACGGCCAACACGTTCTCGACGATCGTCGCGGGTCGCGTGCGCCGGATCGCCCTCATGCGCCTGATCGGCGCGTCCGCGCGCTCGCAGCGCTCCGAGGTCGGCCGCCAGGGCCTCGTCGTCGGCGCGATCGGCGCCCTCATCGGGCTGGCTGCGGGCGTGGGGCTCTCCTACGCGGGAACGGCGCTGGGCGATCGGCTGCTCGGCGTCGCGGGGCACGGCTACGTCGTCGCGCAGCCCGTGCTCGTGCTCCCCGCGGCGATCGTCGTGCTCACGACGTGGGCGGCCGCGTGGGTCGGCTCGCGTCGCGTGCTCACCGTCACGCCGCTCCAGGCGCTCGGCGGCTCCGTCGAGCGGTCGCACGACGCGGTCTCGCAGCGCCCCGCGCGCAACGTGATCGCGATCGTGCTCTTCGCGATCGGCGCCGTGCTCCTCGGGGTCGGCGTCGTGGGCGGCTTCGTGACGCCGCTCGGCGTCCTCCCGGCCTTCGCAGGCGGGCTCCTGTCGTTCACGGGACTCGTCCTCGGCGCGACGACGGTCATGCCTCCCGTGCTCCGGATGGTCGGGCGCTGGTTCGGCAGGTCCGCGACCGCGGTGCTCGCGTCCGAGAACGCACTGCGTCATCCGGAGCGCTCGAGCCGCATGTCGATCGGCGTGGTCATGGGCGTGACGCTCGTGACGATGTTCGCCGTCGCGACCGAGACCGCCAAGGCGGTGCTCACGGCGAATGCGGGCGGCGAGCTCGACAGCGAGTTCTCGGTGATCATGGACACCTTCGCGAACATCATGATGGGGCTCGTCGCGGTGTCGGCCGTCATCGCGGCGGTCGGTCTCGTGAACCTCCTCACGATCGGCGTCGTGCAGCGGCGTCGCGAGCTCGGCCTGCTGCGCTCGCTCGGCCTCTCCGGGCGCCAGGTGCGCGCGATGGTGCTCCTCGAGGCGACGCACATCACGCTCGCCTCGCTCGTCACGGGCCTCGTGCTCGGGATCGCCTACGGATGGGCCGGGGCGCAGTCGCTGCTCGGGTCGGTGCCGGCGTACCCTGGCGGCCCGGCCGGCTCGCTCGTCCTGCCCGCTGTGCCGTGGGCGCCCGTGCTCGCGATCGTCGCCGCGATGGCCGTGCTCACCGTGGTCGCGGCGGTCACGCCGACGCGACTGGCCACGAGCATCGCACCCGTCGAGGCGCTGGCCGCCGACTGACGGGAGCTCAGCCGGCCTCGGCCGCGTCCGCCTCGGGATCGAACGCCCACGTGCGGGCGAGCTTCCGCAGGCGGACGCCGCGCACCTGCCACATGGCCCACAGCGGCAGCCAGAGCAGGGGAGCGGTCGGACCGCCGATCGTGAGCCGCTCGCGCCACAGCGTCCGGCCATCCGCCGTCGCCGAGACCGCCATCTGGTGGTCCCAGACGTCGAGCGACCCGAGGGGACCGGTGAGCGGCATCCCCACGTCGCGGAGGATTCGGACGGCGCCGCCCTCCTTCTCGCGGTCGACGGTCGCGATGAGCTGAGAGCCGAGCGGGATGGCCCCCGTGTCGAGCTGGACGGCCGCGTCCGACCCCGACTCCCACTGGAGCGGCATCGGATCGGCGCCGAGCGGCCGCATGCGCACGATCGGGCCGTAGAGCTCCGCGAGCACGGCGGGCGAGTGCAGCGCACGCCAGGCGGCGTCGGCGTCGCAGTCGAGGACGAGCTTCTGCAGGATCCGCATGCTCCAGTGTCACACCACGGCGCCGCGGCGGCGGAGGCTAGACGAGTCCGAGTTCGCGGGCGCGCACGCCGGCCTGGAAGCGCGACTCCGCGCCGAGCGCCTCCATGAGCTCGGCCACGCGACGGCGGTAGGTGCGCACGCTGAGCCCGAGGGCGCGCGCGGCCGACTCGTCCTTCACACCCTGGCTGAGCAGGTCCAGCACCTGCGGGGCGAGCTCGCGGATCTCGGCGCTCGCCGCATCGTGCACATCGAGGTCGGTTGAAGCGCGCCACGCGGCCTCGAACAGCGACGTCACCCCCTGCACCGCGTCGCGCTGCGTGAGGATGCTGTAGCTGCGCACCCCGGCGCGCCGGTCTCCCGCGAGGATGGCCACGCGCCGGTCGAGGATGATCGTCTCGTTCACCTCGTCGGATGTCACGCGGATCGACACAGCGGGGTGGTGCCGGATCGCGGCCATCCGCTGCGCCCAGCCCGGGTCGAGGAGGGCGCCGCTGCGGAAGACCTTCCGCACCCTCGCATCGCGAGCCGGCTCGGGCATCGCGGCGGGACCATCCGCCTCCCAGCGCCAGCTCGCGAGCTCGTTGGCGGCGCACGTGATCTCGCGCGCGGTCGCGAACAGGTGGGCGGTCCGGCGCATCACCTCGGCCTCGCCGCGCACGACGGTCACGCTCTCGTCGGTCCGGGTCATGGTCGGCATGCCCTCCATGCTCGTCAGCGGCCGCGTGCCGCAGCCTCTCGTGGCAACAACCTGCCACGGGAGCGGATTCCCGTCGCGGCCGTCGCACGCTGAGGGCATGACCGCACAGAATGACACCCTCGCCCCCTCCGCAGCTCTCTCCGGCACCTGGCAGCTCGGCGACCGCGCGGTCAACCGCCTCGGCTTCGGCGCGATGCGCCTGACCGGCATGCCGTGGGACCCGAAGCCGCGCGACCGCTCGGACGCCATCGCGGTGCTGCGCCGCGCCGTCGAGCTCGGCGTGAACCACATCGACACGGCGGCCTTCTACTTCTTCGCGACGCGATCCGCCAACGAGCTGATCGCGACGGCGCTCCAGCCGTACGGCGACGAGCTCGTCCTCGCGACGAAGGTCGGAGCCTCCCGCAGCCGCGAGGGCGAGTTCGAGCCCTACGCGCGACCCGACCAGCTCCGCGCGCAGGTCGAGGAGAACATCCGCCAGCTGGGGGTCGAGCAGCTCGACCTCGTCAACCTGCGCTGGGGCGCCGGCCTGGGGAAGGAGGAGGGGTCCCTCGCCGACCACCTCGGCGCCCTCGTCGAGCTGCAGGGCGCGGGTCTGCTCCGCAGCATCGGCGTCTCGAACGTCACGGCCGGGCAGCTGCGCGAGGCCCTGGGGGTCGCGCCGGTCGTCTGCGTGCAGAACCGCTACGGGCTCGCCGATCGGGCAGACGACGACGTGCTCGAGCTCGCGCGTGAGCGCGGTGTCGCGTTCGTCCCGTTCTTCGCGATGGGGGCGGCGGTGCCGGGTGCGCTGCCGGGCGGCGGCCACGACGACACCGGCGCCGCCGAGGTCACGGCGGTGGCGGAGGCGCACGGCGCGACCCCCGCGCAGATCCGGCTCGCCTGGACGCTCCACCGCGCGCCGAACGTCCTCGCGATCCCGGGCACGGGCGACCTCCGGCACGTCGAGGAGAACGTCGCGGCCGGCGCCATCCGCCTCGCCGACGACGAGCTCGCGCTCCTCGACGGCGTCACCTCCGGGCGCTGACGTCCGATCCGGCGTTCCTGGCCATCCGCAGCTCGGGGAGCGGCGTGCCGTCGGCCGCGTCCTCGACGCGCTCGACGCCGTCGAGCGCGAAGCCGTGCTTCTCGTAGAAGCGGATGGCCCGGGCGTTGCCCGCGAGCACCCACAGGTAGGCGGGGCGGTCGCCGATCGCCTCGCGGATCAGCGCGTCGGCGACGCCCGAGCCGTGGCGATCGGGGTCGAGGTAGAGCGCGTACAGCTCGCGCTCGGCGGGCGGCTCGGGATCGCGGGCGGGGCCCGACGAAGCGAACCCGAGCACGCGCGCCCCCTCGAGCGCGACCCAGGTCGGATTGCGGTTCTGCCGGAGGATGCGCTCCCACCGCCGAGCCCGTGCAGGCACCGACAGACGCGAGAGCGTCTCGGCCGGCAGGAGGTGGGCGTAGGCGATGCGCCAGGTGCGGATGTGCACCTCCGCGAGCCCTCGGGCGTCGTCGGGTCGCGCTCGCCGGATCTCGATCGTCGTCTCCACCTCAGCACGATGCCGCATCCGGCCGCGCCCGCGCCAGGGGCTTGCGCGGAGCACTCGGGACGGCCGGGGAGAATCGAGGGATGGCCTCCGCGTTCGATCAGTCCTCGTATCAGGTGCGCTTCGACTGGGGAGTCGACGGGCTGCGGCGCCTCGCGCCCGCCGACGTCGTGATCGTGGTCGACGTCATCCGCTTCACCTCGAACGTCGCCGCCGCGGTCGCTCGCGGCGAGCAGGTCGCGCTGGCCGACGCGCACGCCGTCTCGATCAACGGCGCCGCGGTCGCGCAGGCCGCCGCTGGCCTGGAGCACGCACCGGTCGTGCTCGCCGGGGCGCTGCGCAACGCGGCGGCCGTCGCCCGCGCCGTGCTCGCCGAGCAGGAGCGCCGCGGCGCCCGAACGAGCATCGCCGTCATCGCGGCGGGCGAGAGGGATGGCGCCGGGCTGCGGTTCGCGGTCGAGGACCAGCTCGGCGCGGGCGCCGTGATCGCCGCGCTGTCGGACCTCGGCATCGACCACTCCTCGCCCGAGGCCGTGGTGCCGGCCGAGTCGTTCCGGGCGCTCCGTCGCGCGGTGAAGCACCTGCTGACCGCGAGCGGCTCGGGCCGGGAGCTCGAGGGCGACCCACGGCACGCCGACGTGAAGCCCGCCGCGGCGATCGACGACCTCGACGTCGTGCCCGTGCTGCGGGACGGGGTGTTCACGGCCCTGGGTTGAGGGGCGCGGCCCTGTTCAGGTCGCAGTTTCGGCCGCTATTCGGCCGTTTTGGGGACGGTTTTTGCGACCTGGGCGGGGTGGGTGGGGGTCGACGGGGCTCGGTTGAGGGGCTGGCCCTGTTCAGGTCGCGGTTCCGGCCGCTATTGGGCCGTTTGGGGACGGTTTTTGCGACCTGGGCGGGCGGGGCCGGGCCCTGTTCAGGTCGCAGTTTCGGCCGCTATTGGGCCGTTTGGGGACGGTTTTTGCGACCTGGGCGGGCGGGGCCCTGTTCAGGTCGCAGTTCCGGCCGCTATTCGGCCGTTTGGGGACGGTTACTGCGACCTGGGCACGGTGGGTGGGGCTCGGCGGCGCTCGGTTGAGGGGCTGGCCCTGTTCAGGTCGCGGTTTCGGCCGCAACGGGCCGAATCGGCCGAACCCGTCCGACCCGCCTACGCCACAGGCGTCGCTGTGCTGCGTGCGCCTCGGTACGTGAGGGCGCGGAGCGCCCACTCCGCGGGTCCGCGGCGCCCCGCCCGGTCGAGCGCGACCGCGAAGGCGACCGAGACCAGCCACACCGCGATGGCGATGAGCGTCGCCTGCCACTGCGTGACGACGGCGCCGAGCCCGAGCCCCCAGGCCGAGAGCAGTGGAGTGAGCAGCACCGACTGGAGCAGGTAGCACGAGAGCGACCGCTTGCCGACGGCGGTGAGTGCGCGGACGACGCCGCGGCGTGCGCCGTCGGCTGACACGCGCGACGCGAGGAGCGCGAACACGGCCGCGTAGCCGAGCGCGGCGAACAGCCCCGTCGCGGAGTGGAGCTCGCTCGCGGTCCAGCTCGGCACATCCCACGCGCCGAAGTGGATGAGGACCGAGGGGATGGCCCCGAGCCATCCGATCGCGATGCCGACGAGGGCGGTCCGCACGAGGAGCGCGCGGTGCAGAGCGGGTTCCTCGAGCATGCGCCGGCGTGCGCAGACGATCGCGAGGAGCACCGCGATCGGCACGACGAGCCCGATGACGCCCTGGCCGAACACGAGCGGCAGCCAGAAGAGCAGGCGGGGCCCGATCGAGGCGGGGTAGGGCTCGACGGCGGCGAGCTGCGGCAGCGCGACCTCGGTCATGGCCACGTACTCGGCCGGGATGGTCAGCCCGCCGACGACCATGAGCCCCGCGAGGACGACGAGCACCGACAGGAGGACGACGCACCAGACGAGGAGCGTCCGGTCACGGCGGCGCAGGAAGAGCCACACGACGAGCAGCCCGATGAGGCCGTATGCGCCGAGCACGTCGCCGTACCAGAGCAGTGCGGCGTGCACGGCGCCGAAGACGATCATCCACGCGTGGCGGATCTGCAGCAGTCGTCGGGCGGCCTTCTCATCGCGGCCGAGCGCCTGCTGGCGTGTGTAGAGCTGCCAGATGCCGTACCCGAAGAGGAATGCGAAGAGCGGGTAGCTGCGCCCGTCGACCGCGATGATCGCGATCGCCTGCCACGCCGCGTCGAGCCCGGTGGCGCCCGTGCGGTGTGCGCTCGTCGACGCGGTCTCGGCGCCGTACAGCGACCACGGCGCGTTCGCGACGGCGATGAGCAGCAGCATGAGGCCGCGCGCGAGGTCGGGCGCGACGGCGCGCGCGGTCGTGCGGGTGTCCTGGATCGTCATGAGCGCCCCCTCGTCTCCGCCTCCCCGGGGCGAGCCTACGGATGGCGCGGGCGCGGCGGCATCCCCCGCACGGGTGAGATGCGGTGGGGCTCAGATGCGGCCGCGCCGGGCGCGTGCGGCGAAGGCGTCGAGAGCGTCGAGGACGTCGGGTGCCTGCCAGATCCGGTAGCGGGCCTTGCCCGAGGCCTTCGTAAGGATCCCGGCGTCGGCGAGGCGTGAGATCGCGGAGGCCGCTGCGACGTCGCTGATCCTCAGGATGGTCGCGAGAACGCGGGTCGTGACGACGGGCTGCATGAGCAGCGCGTCCAGCGCACGATGGACCGAGGAGCCGATCGTAACCGAAGGCTGTCGCCTTAGCCTTTTGTCAGAGCGCGGGACTTCCGCGCACGACGCGGCCCCGGCCATCCGACCGGGGCCGCGTCGCAGCGGATGAGCGGGACTACCGCCCGGCGCGCACCTCGTCGGTGCGGATCACGCGCGAGATGGGCGACGGGCCCTGGCCGTCCTCGGGGAGCTCCGGCAGGTTCGAGAAGTCGGGCTCGTCGTGGTCGTCGGTCATCGTCTCCTCGTCGAACGGCCGCTCGCCGCGGAGCACCTGGCGCGCCTGGTCGCGGTCGAACTCGCGCGTCCACGTCGCGATGACGATGGACGCCACGGCGTTGCCCGTGAAGTTCGTGAGCGCGCGGGCCTCCGACATGAAGCGGTCGATTCCCGTGATGATGCCGACGCCGTCGACGAGGTCGGGGCGGTAGGTCTGCAGGCCGCCCGCGAGGGTGGCGAGGCCCGCGCCGGTGACGCCCGCGGCGCCCTTCGACGCGATGATCATGAAGACGAGCAGCCCGATCTGCTCCGAGATCGACAGCGGCGTGCCCATCGCGGTGGCGATGAACAGCGACGCCATCGTGAGGTAGATCGCGGTGCCGTCGAGGTTGAACGAGTAGCCGGTGGGCACCGTGATGCCCGCGACGGGCTTCGAGACGCCGAGGTGCTCCATCTTGGCGATGAGGCGGGGCAGGGCCGACTCCGACGACGACGTGCTCACGATGAGGAGGTACTCGCGGGCGAGGTACTTCATCACGGAGAAGATGTTGATGCGCGCGGTGAACCACAGCACGGCGGCGAGCACGACGCCGATGAAGAGGATGCACGTGACGTAGAAGCCGATCATCAGCGTCCCGAGCGCGAGCACGGCGCCCCATCCGGTCGAGCCGACGACGCCGGCGATCGCGCCGAAGGCGCCGATCGGGGCGACCCAGAGGATCATCGTCAGCACGCGGAAGACGACGGCCTGCACGAGGCGGATGCCCTCGAGGATGCGCTCGCCCTTCGCCCCGAGGCGCTGGATGGCGAAGCCGACGAGCAGCGAGACGAAGAGCACCTGCAGGACCGACTCGCCCGTGAGCGGCGAGAAGAGCGTCGCGGGGATGATGCCCATGAGGAAGTCGGTCGTCGACTCGGCCTCGCCCTCGACCTCGTAGCCCGGGTTGCTGAGCTGGAGCCCCTCGCCGGGGTGGATGAGGTTGCCGACCACGAGGCCGATGAACAGCGCGAAGGTCGACATCACGAGGAAGTAGCCGAGCGCGAGCCCGCCGACCTTGCCGACGGTCGCGGCCTTCGCGATGGAGCCGATGCCGAGCACGATCGTGCAGAAGATCACCGGCGCGATCATCATCTTGATGAGGCCGACGAAGGCCTTGCCGATCCAGGCGAGCGATGCGCCGAAGTCGGGCCAGATGAGTCCGACCGCGATGCCCGCGACCACGGCGATGATGACCGCGATGTAGAGCCAGTGCTGCTTGTCGATGCCGCGCCTGCGCTGCGCGGCCTGTGGCGTCGTCGCCATGGTGCGTCCTCTCCTTCGGGGCACCGGAGCCTCGGGTTCGCGGTCCGGCGTGCGGGGTTCATCCTGTTCCGGGGCGGATGGCCCGGACGACTTGCGTGCATAGTGTTCGCGTCGAGAGGCGGATGGCGAGGGCGCGCGGCCGACACAATGGGGGGATGGCACGACGAGGCGCCGGGATCAGCGCGCGCGGACGACGACGCAGCGTGGCGGCGTGGGTGCTCGGCGTGCAGACGGCCGTGCTGCTCGCCGGCGGGGCGATCGTGTTCGGCGTGCTCGCGTGGGATGCGCAGACCTCGGCGCACGCGGACGCCGAGGAGCGCTCGACGAGCCTCGTGCTCACCCTCGCGAGCGAGCCGACGGTGATCGAGGTCGTCTCCGCCGCTCACGCGCGCATCGGCGCCGACCCGGAGGGCGCCGTCGCGACGGCGTCGGCCGAGCTGCAGCCGTACGTCGAGCGGATCATCGCCGCGACGGGCGTCTCGTACGTGACGATCATGGACACCGATCGCACCCGCTACACGCACGCCGACCCCGCGCGGATCGGCGGCGCGTTCATCGGCACGATCGCGCCCGCCCTCGAGGGGGAGACGTTCACCGAGGTGTACTCCGGCACGCTCGGGCCCTCGGTGCGCGCGGTCGCTCCCGTCGCGGACGACGGCGAGATCGTCGGCCTCGTCTCGGCCGGCGTGACGCTCGAGAACGTGACCGGGTCCATCCTGCTGCGTCTGCAGCTCGTCGGCCTCGCGACGCTCGCGGTCGTGGGGCTGGGAGCGCTCGCGACCATCCTGCTGTTCCGCCGCCTCTACCGCGTGACCGACGGCCGCGATCCCGACGAGCTCGCGCGGCTCTTCGCCGCGCACGAGGCGGTGCTCCACTCCCTCGAGGAGGGCCTGCTGCTCGTCGAGCGCCCGCGATCGGATGGCGCGGCGCGCGTCGTGCTCGCGAACGACCAGGCGGGCGTGCTGCTCGGGATCGCGGAGGAGCCGCCGTTCGCGGTCGACGATCCGGCCCTCCCGGCCGAGGTGCGCGACGTGCTCACCGGGCGAGACGGCGGAGCCGTCGTGCGGGTGGGTGCGCGCGAGCTCGTCGTCGACCGGTCGGAGATCGAGCTCGGCGGCCGTCGCGCGGAGATCCTCGCGCTCCGCGATCGCACCGAGCTGCGGCGGATGGCCGGCGAGCTGTCGTCGGTCAAGACGATCTCCGATGCGCTGCGCGCGCAGGCGCACGAGTTCGACAACCGCCTGCACGCGATCGCGTCGCTCATCGAGCTCGGGCGCCCCGACGAGGCGCTCGCGTTCGCGGCGTCGGAGCGCGACCTCGGGCAGCGGCTGGCCGACCGCGTGCTGCACGCCGTGGACGAGCCGGTCATCGCGGCGCTCGTGCTCGGCAAGGTCGCGCAGGCGCATGAGCGGGCCGTGGAGATGCACTTCGAGACCCACCTCGCCCCAGGAACGCATGGCCTCCCGCCGGCCGACGTCGTGACCATCCTGGGCAATCTCATCGACAACGCGATCGAGGCGTCGGCGAGGCGGGCGGCGCGCACGGGCGTCCGCGATGCGTGGGTGGAGGTGTATCTCGGCGAGACGGAGGACGATGCGCTCGTGTTCCAGGTGACCGACAGCGGAGACGGCGTCGCGGCGGCCGACCGCGAGCGCATCTTCGAGCGCGGGTTCTCGACGAAGGCCGACGACGCGCAGGGCCACGGCTACGGTCTCGCGCTCGCGCGTCAGGCCGCGCGCGGGCTGGGCGGCGACATCGAGGTCGCCGACGCTCCGGGCGGGGGAGCCGTCTTCACGGCGACGCTGCCGCGGCCGGATGGCGCGGGAGCCGCGGGGGAGCGGTCATGACGCCGATCCGCGTCCTCGTCGTGGAGGACGACCCCCGCGCGGCGCAGGCGCACGGCGCGTACCTGGCCCGCCTCGACGGGTTCGCGCTCGTCGGGACCGCGCACACCGCGGCATCCGCGCGCCGGGCCATCCGCGATGCCTACGCGACAGACGATCGCATCCATCTCGTGCTGCTCGACCTCAACCTGCCGGATGGTCACGGGCTCGAGCTGTGCCGAGAGCTGCGGGCGGCGGGGATCGCGATCGACGTGATCGCCGTCACGGCCGTGCGCGAGCTCGGCGCGGTGCGGCAGGCGGTCGCCGTCGGCGTCGTGCAGTACCTCATCAAGCCGTTCACGTTCGACGTGTTCGCGGCGAAGCTGCGGGCGTACCGCGAGTACTTCGAGCGGATGCGGTCGCCCGTGTCGGCGCTCAGCCAGCGCGAGGTGGACACGGCGTTCGCGGCGCTGCGGACGACGAACCTGCCCGGGCTGCCTAAGGGCCTCTCTCAGGAGACGCTCGACGCGGTCACGGAGCTCATCGCGGCCGAGGGGCTCTCGGCATCCGAGGTGGCCGACGTGCTCGGACTGTCGCGGGTGACGGCGCGCCGGTACCTGGAGTTCCTCGCCGACGGGGGCGTCGTGGCGCGCTCGCCGCGTCACGGCGGCCGCGGGCGCCCCGAGCTGGAGTACCGGCGCGTCGAGTGAACGCCGCCTGGGGTCTTACCGCGGCGTCATCGCGGCGACGCGGTCAGCGCGCGTGATCTCGCGGCGTTCCCACGTGAAGAGGAAGCGCCGGTCGAACGTCGGCGCGCACTTCACGCACGACGACGCCCGCGCCGGACGCCGATGACGGTACACCGTGTGGCCGCCCGGGCACGTGCCGACCCAGGGCGCGAGCTCGGTCGCCGTCTCGCCGTCGTGTGTCGTGCCGCCGACGTAGCCGAGGTCGCGGGCGATGCGCTTCCAGGCCTTGCCGTGCCCCGCGGCGCGCCCCGCGAGGGCGTGCGCGACCTCGTGCAGCAGGGTCTGGTGGTTCGTGTCGTCGTCGTACCGTGCGGCGAGGTAGCGCGAGACGGTGATCCGCTTGCGTGAGAAGTCGCACTGGCCGGCCCGGCGCTTGGCGTTGTCGAAGGCGAAGCTCCAGCTCTCGTCGAGGTGCTGGGCGATGAGGGCTTCGGCCCATCGGGTGACGCGCTGCAGATCCGACACGCTTCGAGGCTAAGCGCCCCCGCCGACAACGCGGCCCAGCGCTCGCCGCCGGGTGGGCGTGTGTCGCGCGCGGCGCGGGGGGCGGAGGCGTGGGGCGCGGGGGCGAGGGCGGGGCGGAGGGCGTGGGTGCGCGGGGCGTGGGCTTCCATGTCTCACTCGGCGCGGCCATCCGCCGGTCTTTCTGGTCCGCCGTGAGACACGCGTGGTTCGCCGGGGTCACCTGCCTCGGCACACGGCACGTCGTGTCTCACTTGGTGCGGGTATCCCGTGGCTTATCTCGATGGGGGTGAGACATGTGTCGTCGGCAGGGCCACCGTGTCTCGGTCAGTGCGGGTATCGGCCGGTCTTTCCCGCCGTGGGTGAGACATGCAAGGCGCGCCAAGAGCCCGTGTCTCGCCCGCCGCGGTTATCCGCCGGTCTTTCCCGCCGAAAGTGAGACACGCAACGCCCCCCAACCGCCCGTGTCTCGCCCGCTGCGGCTATCGGCCCGTCTTTCCCGCCGGAACTGAGACACGCAACGCCCCCACCCCCCCGTGTCTCACGCCCCACCGCCATCCGCTCGTCTTTCCCGCCGAGAGTGAGACATGCATAGACTGGGGCGCATGGGGACTCTGTGCAGCGCGCTGACGGCGTGCGTTTACGTCCGCGACCGCCGCGCCTGACGGCGCGTTCGCAGGTCGACCTTCTCCGCGCCGTCGTTCCGGATGCCATCGCGCCCGGACGCGCGTCCTCGCTCACGCCCGACGTGCCCGGGTGCTCCGAATCCTTCCCTGGAGCGCTCGCATGCGACCCCGATCCATCCATGGCGGACGCCATGAACTCGGACAGAACTTCCTCATCCACCAGCCCACCATCGACCGGCTCGTCGCGCTCGTCGCCGACACCACCGGCTCGGTGCTCGAGATCGGCGCGGGAGACGGCGCCCTCACCCGCCGCCTCGCGACGCTGCCGCGCGACTTCACGGCGCTCGAGATCGACGAGACGCGGGTGCGCGGGCTCCGCCGACGCCTGCCCGGCGTCCGGATCGTCCGCGCCGACGCGCTCGGCCATCCGCTCGACGCCGACGTCGTCGTGGGCAACCTGCCGTTCCACCTGACGACGCCCCTGCTGCGTCACCTCCTCGCCGCGCGACGCTGGACCGACGCCGTGCTCCTCACCCAGTGGGAGGTCGCGCGCAAGCGGGCGGGCGTCGGCGGCGCGACCCTCATGACGGCGCAGGCCGCGCCGTGGTTCGCCTTCGCGCTGCACGGGCGCGTCCCGGCGCGGGGCTTCCGCCCGGTGCCGGGCGTCGACGGCGGCATCCTGACGATCTCGCGCCGGCCGACCCCGCTCGTCCCGACCCGGGAGCGGCGCGGCTACGAGCGCTTCGTGCGCTCCGCCTTCACCGGCCAGGGGCGCGGGATGGCCGAGATCCTGCGCCGCGCGACGGGTGCGGATGGCCGCAGCGTGCGTCGTGCGCTCGCGGCGTGCGGCATCGACGCGGCGCGTCTCCCGCGCGATCTCCAGCCCGAGGACTGGGCGGCGCTGTGGCGGGAGGTGTCGCGGCGGTAGCCGTCAGCTCGCGACGGCGGAGCGGGGGCGACGGCGCTCGGCGGCCTCGATTGCCGACATCGTCGCCTCGAGCTGCTGCTCGGGGGCGCCCATCTCCTGGCGCAGGAAGAGCACGCGCTTGAAGTCCTGCCGGGCGCCCTCGAAGTCGCCCGCGTCGAAGCGCGTCTTGCCGCGGTGCTGGAGCGCGAAGGCGGCGATGCCCGCCCACTCCTGACCCTCGGCCTCCTCGATGCAGGTCGACAGCTCGTACTCGGCGGCCGCGTACGCGCCGCGGAACTGCTGCACCGTCGCGTGCAGCACACGGGCGCGCAGGAGGTCCTTGCGGGTTCCGGCCATCCGCGCGACGCGGACGGCCTGCTCCGAGATCGAGAGGGCCTCGTCGAGCTCGCCGAGCACCTTCAGCAGCCACACCCGCTCGAGCAGAGCGGGGAGGCTCCGCTGGGGGCCGATCTCCGCGAGGCGCTCGCGGCACTCGGCGGGGTCGACGACCTCACGAAGGGTCTCCGGATCGTATCCGTGGATGTAGCTCAATTCCCACTCCCTTCCGCGCAGTCGCCTGTCCAGTGTGCAACGCGTCCGCGCATCCGCCGGGCAGGCACACCGGGCCGGGTCGGATCGATCGCGGATCGGAAGAAACGCGCCCGCGTCAGCGCTCGAAGAGCGACGCGGACGGCTTGGGCGAGGCCGTCGCATCCGCGTCGGTCGCGGGGATGGCGCCGCGCACGAACTCGTCGATCTCGCGGCCCTCGGCGACCTTCGCGGGATGCGGCCCGGCCGCCATGAGCCGCGGCAGCCACTCTGTCGGGAGCGGTGCGGCCGATGCCGCGACGACGAGATTGCCGAAGCGCCGGCCCTTGAGCACCTGCACCTCGGCGAGCACGACGACGTGCGGCAGCACGTCGCGGATGGTCGCCACCTGCCTCCGCGCGAACGCGAGGCCCGCGCCATCCGCGACGTTGACGAGCAGCACGCCGTGCGGCGCGAGGAGGGCGGCGGCCGCGCGGTAGAACTCGACCGTCGTGAGGTGCGCGGGTGTCTGCGCGCCCGAGTACACGTCGGAGACGAGCAGGTCGACCTGCCCCGTCAGGGCGGAGGGGAGTCGTCCGAGGCCCTCGCGCGCATCGCCGATCCGGATGCGGATGGCCGCGCCGCGGGGGAGCGGGAGCTGCGCGCGGACGAGGTCGACGAGCGCCTGCTCGAGCTCGACGACCTGCTGCCGCGACCCCGGCCGCGTCGCGTCGATGTACCGCGGGATCGTGAGGCCCCCGCCGCCGAGGTGCACGGCCGTGAGCGGGCCGGGCGGCAGCTGGTCGATGACCGCGCCCATCCGCGCGACGTACTCGAAGTGAAGGTGCGTCGGGTCGTCGAGGTCGACGTGCGACTGCGGGGTGCCGTCGACGATCAGCTCCCAGCCCGAGCCGAACTCGCTCGGCGCGATCCGCGCGATCGACCCGTCCGACAGACGCGCCTGCGGCTCGTCGCGCTCGTCTCTCCGCTGGCGTCCCATGCGTCCATCCTCTCGCGGGGCGGTGCGTCTCGTGCTGCAGGGCTCTCGCGGGGTCAAGGGCGATGCGCGTCGGCGAGCCAGCGCAGGTACCGGTGCCACGGATCGCCGTCGGCGAGCGAGGCGATGTGCGCGAGCAGCTCGGGCGCGGCCGTGAACCACTCGCCGCCCTCGCGCAGATGCGCGAACTGCGCGTGGCGGGCCTGCTCGACCGGCCTCCCGCCCTGCTCAAACGCGAGCAGCTCCTCGTGGCGGATGGCCCGGAGCCGGCGGCGGGGATCGGCCGACGTGCCGATCTTCACGCGCTCGGCGTAGCGGAGGTAGTAGACGACCTCGACGCGCGGCGGGGCGAGGTCCGCGTCGGGAGCGTCGCCGACGATCCATCCGCACCGTGCGCACCGCGGCCATCCGCCGACGCGCTCGCCCTCGCGCCCTCCGCAGAAGGCGCACGGGTCGGCCAGTGTCGTCACCCGCCGAGGCTACGCCGGGGCGCCGACACCAGCCGCGGCGCCGCCGGGCGCGCATTTATACCGGACAGTCCGAGCGAGGTCAAGGACTCCGCTTGCCACGGCGCGTCAGAGGGTCTATGCTTGAGATTTGCGCTCTTATGGGTCATCCATGCCTTCATATGGTGGTCGGCTGGCTCCCGTGATCCCCGCAGATAGCGGCGTGCGAATCACAGGATAGACCCGAAGCGCACCTCACCTGTCGACAAGGAATCTAGCGGCCCCGCACGCGGGGCTCATGGAGGTTTTCCCCTTGGCTGCTGCGCGCAACGCATCCACCACCACCCCGAAGAACGGACGCGGAGCATCCCGCCTCTCGTTCGCCAAGATCTCCGACACGCTCACGGTCCCCGACCTGCTGGCGCTGCAGACCGAGTCGTTCGACTGGCTGGTCGGCAACGAGGCCTGGAAGGCCCGCGTCGCCGAGGCGAAGGCCGCCGGACGCACCGACGTGCCCGAGCGGAGCGGTCTCGACGAGATCTTCGAGGAGATCTCGCCCATCGAGGACCTGAGCGAGACGATGCAGCTCTCGTTCACCAACCCCTACCTCGAGCCCGAGAAGTACACGATCGAGGAGTGCAAGGACCGCGGCAAGACCTACGCGGCCCCGCTCTACGTCGAGGCCGAGTTCATGAACCACCAGACCGGTGAGATCAAGACTCAGACGGTCTTCATGGGCGACTTCCCGCTGCAGACCGACAAGGGCACGTTCATCATCAACGGCACCGAGCGTGTCGTGGTGTCGCAGCTCGTCCGCTCGCCCGGCGTCTACTTCGACAAGACCCCCGACAAGACGTCCGACAAGGACATCGTGTCGGCGCGCGTCATCCCCAGCCGCGGCGCCTGGCTCGAGTTCGAGATCGACAAGCGCGACCAGGTCGGCGTCCGCATCGACCGCAAGCGCAAGCAGTCGGTCACGGTGTTCCTCAAGGCCCTCGGCCTCTCGAGCGACGACATCCTCGCCGAGTTCGCCGGCATCTCCTCGATCGAGGAGACCCTCGCGAAGGACACGATCCTCACGCAGGAGGAGGCGCTCCGCGACATCTACCGCAAGCTGCGTCCGGGCGAGCAGGTCGCCGCCGAGGCCGCGCGCTCGCTGCTCGACAACTTCTACTTCAACCCGAAGCGCTACGACCTCGCCAAGGTCGGCCGCTACAAGCTGAACCAGAAGCTCGGTCTCGACAAGCCGCTCACCGACTCGGTGCTCACGGTCGAGGACATCGTCGCGACGATCAAGTACCTCGTCCGCCTGCACCGCGGCGACGAGACCTTCGAGGGCGTCCGCAAGGGCGGCGAGGTCGTCGACCTCCGCATCGAGGTCGACGACATCGACAACTTCGGCAACCGTCGTATCCGCGCGGTGGGCGAGCTCATCCAGAACCAGGTCCGCACCGGTCTGTCGCGCATGGAGCGCGTCGTCCGCGAGCGCATGACCACGCAGGACATCGAGGCGATCACGCCGCAGACCCTGATCAACGTGCGCCCCGTCGTCGCCGCGATCAAGGAGTTCTTCGGAACGTCGCAGCTGTCGCAGTTCATGGACCAGAACAACCCGCTCGCGGGTCTGACCCACAAGCGCCGCCTGTCGGCGCTGGGCCCCGGCGGTCTTTCGCGCGACCGCGCGGGCGTCGAGGTCCGTGACGTCCACCCGTCGCACTACGGCCGCATGTGCCCGATCGAGACGCCGGAAGGCCCGAACATCGGCCTCATCGGCTCGCTCGCGTCGTTCGCGCGCATCAACGCGTTCGGCTTCATCGAGACGCCGTACCGCCGCGTCGTCGACGGCCGCGTGACGAACGAGATCGACTACCTCACCGCCGCTGAGGAGACGCGCTTCAACGTCGCCCAGGCCAACGCGGTGCTCAACGAGGATGGCACGTTCGCCGACGAGCGCGTCCTCGCGCGTCAGCGCGGCAACGAGGTCGACCTCGTGCCCGCCGACGAGGTGTCGTACATGGACGTCTCGCCGCGCCAGATGGTGTCGGTCGGAACGTCGCTCATCCCGTTCCTCGAGCACGACGACGCGAACCGCGCGCTCATGGGCGCCAACATGCAGCGTCAGGCCGTTCCGCTCCTCGTCGCCGAGTCGCCGCTGGTCGGCACGGGCATGGAGGGCTACGCGGCCATCGACGCGGGCGACTCGATCATCGCCGACAAGGCGGGCGTCGTCACCGACGTCACGAGCGACTACGTCTCGGTGCAGCTCGACGAGGGCGGCCGCCGCGACTACTTCCTGCGCAAGTTCGACCGCTCGAACCAGGGCAACTGCTACAACCAGCGTGCGATCGTGACCGCGGGCGAGCGCGTCGAGGTCGGCGAGGTCATCGCGGATGGCCCGGCGACGGAGAACGGCGAGCTCGCGCTCGGCAAGAACCTGCTCGTCGGGTTCATGTCGTGGGAGGGCCACAACTTCGAGGACGCGATCATCCTCAGCCAGAACCTCGTGAAGGACGACACCCTCACCTCGATCCACATCGAGGAGTACGAGGTCGACGCCCGCGACACGAAGCTCGGGAAGGAGGAGATCACCCGCGACCTCCCCAACGTGAGCCCCGAGCTCCTGAAGGACCTCGACGAGCGCGGCATCATCCGCATCGGCGCCGAGGTCCGCCCCGGCGACATCCTCGTCGGCAAGGTCACGCCCAAGGGCGAGACCGAGCTCTCGGCCGAGGAGCGCCTGCTCCGCGCGATCTTCAACGAGAAGAGCCGCGAGGTCCGCGACACGTCGCTCAAGGTGCCGCACGGTGAGCAGGGCACGATCATCGCGGTCAAGGAGTTCAACGCCGAGGAGGGCGACGACGAGCTCGGCTCGGGCGTCAACCGCCGCGTCGTGGTCTACATCGCCCAGAAGCGCAAGATCACCGAGGGCGACAAGCTCGCCGGCCGTCACGGCAACAAGGGCGTCATCGCGAAGATCCTCCCCGTCGAGGACATGCCGTTCCTCGCGGACGGAACGCCGCTCGACGTCGTGCTGAACCCGATGGGCATCCCCGGCCGAATGAACTTCGGCCAGGTCCTCGAGACGCACCTCGGCTGGATCGCCAAGCAGGGCTGGAAGATCGAGGGCGAGCCCGAGTGGGCCGTGCACATCCCCGAGGACGCCCGCGAGGTCGACCCCGGCACGAAGGTCGCGACCCCCGTGTTCGACGGCGCCTACGAGTCCGAGATCGCGGGTCTGCTCGACTCGACGCTCCCGACGCGCGACGGCGACCGCCTCATCGACCGCTCGGGCAAGGCGCAGCTCTTCGACGGCCGCACCGGCGAGCCCTACCCGGCTCCGATCTCGGTCGGCTACATGTACATCCTGAAGCTGCACCACCTCGTCGACGACAAGATCCACGCGCGCTCGACGGGCCCGTACTCGATGATCACCCAGCAGCCGCTCGGTGGTAAGGCGCAGTTCGGCGGTCAGCGCTTCGGCGAGATGGAGGTGTGGGCCCTCGAGGCCTACGGCGCCGCTTACGCGCTGCAGGAGCTCCTTACGGTCAAGTCCGACGACATCCTCGGCCGCGTCAAGGTGTACGAGGCCATCGTCAAGGGCGAGAACATCCCCGAGCCCGGCATCCCCGAGTCCTTCAAGGTGCTCATGAAGGAGATGCAGTCGCTCTGCCTGAACGTCGAGGTCCTCTCGTCCGACGGCACGGCGGTCAACCTCCGCGACACCGACGACGAGGCCTTCCGCGCTGCGGAGGAGCTCGGCATCAACATCTCCAGCCGATTCGAGTCCGCCTCGATCGACGAGATCTGATCCGGCCAGCCGATTTAGAGATTTCCGAATACAGGAGAACTAGTGCTCGACGCAACAACTTTCGATGAGCTTCGCATCGGCCTGGCCACCGCCGACGACATCCGTCGCTGGTCCTTCGGCGAGGTCAAGAAGCCCGAGACCATCAACTACCGCACGCTGAAGCCGGAGAAGGACGGCCTCTTCGGAGAGCAGATCTTCGGTCCTAGCCGCGACTGGGAGTGCGCCTGCGGCAAGTACAAGCGCGTCCGCTTCAAGGGCATCGTCTGCGAGCGCTGCGGCGTGGAGGTCACCAAGAGCTCCGTCCGCCGTGAGCGCATGGGCCACATCGAGCTCGCCGCGCCCGTGACGCACATCTGGTACTTCAAGGGCGTCCCGTCGCGCCTCGGGTACCTGCTCGACATGGCGCCGAAGGACCTCGAGAAGGTCATCTACTTCGCCGCCTACATGGTCATCTCGGTCGACGAGGAGGCGCGTCACCGCGACATGCCGACTCACGAGAACAACCTGCGTCTCGAGATCAAGAACCTGAACGACCGTCGTGACTCGCGCATCGCGGCTCGCCTCCAGAAGCTGGAGGAGGAGCTCGCGGCTCTCGAGGCCGAGGACGCCAAGGCAGACCAGAAGAAGAAGGTCCGCGACGCCGCCGAGAAGGAGATGGCGACCATCCGCAAGCGCGCGGACGAGTCCATCGCCAAGCTCGAGCGGATGTGGGAGGAGTTCCGCTCCCTCAAGGTCGGCGAGCTCAAGGCGGAGGACGACGTCTTCCAGGAGCTCCAGGACCGCTTCGGCCAGTACTTCGAGGCGCACATGGGCGCCGAGGCGATCCAGCGTCGCCTCGCGGAGTTCGACCTGGAGGCCGAGGCCGAGTCGCTGCGCAACCAGATCGCCGAGGGCAAGGGCCAGCGCAAGATCCGTGCGATCAAGCGCCTCAAGGTCGTCAACTCGTTCATCTCGACCGGCATGACGCCGGCCGCGATGGTGCTCGACGTCGTCCCGGTCATCCCGCCGGAGCTGCGCCCGATGGTCCAGCTCGACGGCGGGCGCTTCGCCACGAGCGACCTGAACGACCTCTACCGTCGTGTGATCAACCGCAACAACCGTCTGCGCCGCCTTCTCGACCTCGGGGCTCCCGAGATCATCGTGAACAACGAGAAGCGCATGCTGCAGGAGGCCGTCGACGCGCTGTTCGACAACGGCCGCCGCGGTCGCCCCGTCACCGGCACCGGCAACCGCGCCCTGAAGTCCCTGAGCGACATGCTCAAGGGCAAGCAGGGTCGCTTCCGCCAGAACCTGCTCGGAAAGCGCGTCGACTACTCGGGCCGTTCGGTCATCGTCGTCGGCCCGCAGCTCAAGCTGCACCAGTGCGGTCTGCCCAAGCAGATGGCGCTCGAGCTGTTCAAGCCGTTCGTCATCAAGCGCCTGATCGACCTCGGTCACTCGCAGAACATCAAGGCCGCCAAGCGCGCGGTCGAGCGCACGCGTCCCGAGGTGTGGGATGTGCTCGAGGAGATCATCCGCGAGCGCCCGGTTCTCCTGAACCGCGCCCCCACGCTGCACCGTCTGGGCATCCAGGCGTTCGAGCCGCAGCTCGTCGAGGGCAAGGCCATCCAGCTGCACCCGCTCGTCTGCGCGGCGTTCAACGCCGACTTCGACGGCGACCAGATGGCCGTCCACCTTCCGCTGTCGGTCGAGGCCCAGGCCGAGGCGCGCATCCTCATGCTCGCGTCGAACAACATCCTGAAGCCGTCGGACGGCCGTCCGGTGACCCTGCCCTCGCAGGACATGATCATCGGCCTGCACCACCTGACCACGCTCAAGGACGGCGCGACCGGCGAGGGCCGCGTGTTCGGCTCGGTGTGGGAGGCGCAGCTCGCCAAGGAGGAGGGCACGCTCGACCTCCAGGCGAAGGTCCGCATCCGCATCCCGGGTCTCGAGTTCCTCGAGGGCCAGGCTCCGGAGGGCTACGACAAGCACGGCCTCGTCGACACCTCGCTCGGCCAGGCGATCTTCAACGACCAGCTGCCGAAGGGCTACCCCTTCGTGCGCGAGCAGGCCGACAAGGGCAAGCTCTCGCAGATCGTGAACAAGCTGGCCGAGGAGTACCCGAAGGTCGTCGTGGCGGAGACGCTCGACAAGATCAAGGACGCGGGCTTCTACTGGGCCACGCGCTCGGGTGTCACGGTCGCGCTCAGCGACGTGCTCACGCCGCCGAACAAGGCCGAGATCGTCGCGCGCTACGAGCAGCAGGCCGCGAAGGTCACCGCTCAGTACGAGAAGGGCCTCACGACCGACGAGGAGCGCCGCACCGAGCTGGTCCGCATCTGGACCGAGGCGACGGACGAGATCCAGAAGGAGATGCGCGCCAACTTCCCGGCCGACAACACCATCAACCGCATGGTGTCGTCGGGCGCCCGTGGTAACTGGCTGCAGATCCGGAACATCGCGGGTATCCGCGGTCTGGTGAACAACCCGAAGGGCGAGATCATCCCCCGCCCGATCATCTCCTCGTACCGCGAGGGCCTGTCGGTGGCGGAGTACTTCATCGCCACGCACGGTGCCCGCAAGGGTCTCGCCGACACGGCTCTCCGTACGGCCGACTCGGGCTACCTCACGCGTCGTCTCGTCGACGTCTCGCAGGATGTCATCATCCGCGAGGAGGACTGCGGCACGTCGAAGGGCCTCGAGTACCCGATCGCCGCGGCCGACGCGTCGGGCGTGCTCGTGCGCGACGCGAACGTCGAGAACTCGGTGTTCGCCCGCAGCCTCGCGGTCGACGTGGTCGGGGAGGACGGCACCGTCCTCGCGCAGGCCGGCCAGGACGTCGGCGACGTGCTGATCGACCAGCTCGTGGAGTCGGGCGTCACCTCCATCAAGGTGCGCTCGGTGCTCACGTGCGACTCGGCGGTCGGCGTCTGCGCCCGCTGCTACGGCCGCTCGCTCGCGACCGGCAACCTGGTCGACATCGGCGAGGCCGTCGGCATCATCGCGGCCCAGTCGATCGGCGAGCCCGGCACGCAGCTCACGATGCGCACGTTCCACACCGGTGGATCGGCGTCGGCAGACGACATCACGCAGGGTCTTCCCCGCGTGCAGGAGCTGTTCGAGGCCCGCACCCCGAAGGGCGCTTCGCCCATCGCGGAGGCGGATGGCCGCATCACGATCGAGGAGACCGAGAAGCAGAAGAAGGTCATCCTCACGCCCGACAACGGCGACGAGCCGCACGTCTACCCGGTGCTGAAGCGCGCGACGCTTCTCGTCGAGGACGGCCAGCACGTCAAGGTCGGCGACCCGCTTCAGGTCGGCACGCTCGACCCGAAGGAGATCATGCGCGTGCAGGGTGCCCGCGAGGTGCAGAAGTACCTCGTCGGCGGCGTGCAGGGCGTGTACCGCTCGCAGGGTGTGCCGATCCACGACAAGCACATCGAGGTCATCGTGCGCCAGATGCTGCGGAAGGTCACCGTGGTCGACCACGGCGAGACCGACCTGCTGCCGGGCGAGATGGTCGACATGCGCCGCTACCAGGACATCAACCGCGCGGCGATCGCCGAGGGCAAGCGCCCCGCGTCGGGTCGTCCCGAGCTGATGGGTATCACGAAGGCGTCGCTCGCGACGGAGTCGTGGCTGTCGGCCGCGTCGTTCCAGGAGACGACGCGCGTGCTCACCGAGGCCGCCATGCAGGGCAAGCGCGACCCGCTGATCGGTCTCAAGGAGAACGTCATCATCGGAAAGCTCATCCCCGCGGGGACGGGCCTGTCGAAGTACCGCGATGTCGTGGTCGAGGCGACGGAGGAGGCGAAGAGCGAGCGGTACCCCAACCGCATCTTCGCGTCGGACGGCGCCTACGCCGAGGGCGACTACTCGTTCGTCGACTTCGACGCGTTCTCGACCGACGACTTCACGCCCGGGACGTACAACTGATCCGGCTGTGAAGCATTGAGGAGGCCCCGGGGTTCGCCCCGGGGCCTCCTTCGTCGTCCGGGGCCGGATGGCCCTCGCGGCAGACGCGTGTCGCGCGCGGGCGCCGGGTGCGGGCTCTACCCTGGTGCCATGGCGATCGGGGGACGCAATCTCGCAGCCACGTGGATCGCGGGGCTGCTCATCGTGGGGATCATCGGCGCGATCCTGTGGGTCGCGTTCCCGTCGCTGCACATCGTCGGCGACTGGGTCGTCGCGGCGGTCGACTTCTTCTTCGACTGGCTCCGCTCGATCACGCCGACACGCCCGTAGAGCCCGACATTCCGCGGCGAGGCTCCGGCGACACGCCGCGCCGCGTAGGTATTCTCGCGGGCAGGGGAGAGTCCCCGTCGTGAGGAGTGCTTCTGATGAGCGACGCCCAGGGTTCGAACGGCGGACCGCGCAACGGCGATCCCATCGAGGAGTCGGCACCCGCCGACGCGCCCGAGACCGCTGTGCCCGAGTACGACGACGCCCGCGCCGCCGAGGCGTGGTCGCCCGCGGATGGCCAGGGCGCGGAGAGCGCTGAGGTGGCGAACTCGGACGAGCGCGTCGCGGGCACCTTCACGGAGTCCGCGGAGCCCGCCCCCGCGGCGCCCGCGTCGAGCGAGGCCCCGGCGGACGACTCCGAGGCAGGCCCTGCCGACGCGGCCATCCCGGCGGCGTCCTCGGACGAGCCCCACGTGCCGGCCGCTCCCGAGGACGACGCCACGGCCGCCGCTGCGCCCGTCGCGGACACTCCCGCCGATGCAGCCGCGTCCACGCACATCCCGCCGGTCGACAACGACCACGACGGCGAGCCCGACTACGCGGCCCTGGCCGCCGAGCTCGAGGAGTTCGAGCGCCGCAACGCGGACGCGAGCGACTCCTTCTCCGCACCGGGCGCCGCAGGGCCCACGGCCGCGGGCGTCGCAGCCGCGGGTGCCGCCGACGCGCAGGACAAGCGGAACGACCCGTGGTTCGAGCCGGCCAAGACCGAGACGTTCTCGGCCTCGGAGCCGGCCGTCACGGCATCCGAGCCCGTGGTCGAGCCGCAGACGACGGCTGCCCCGGTCGCACCCCAGCCGATCTTCGTGCAGGCGCCCGAGCCGCCGAAGGTCCGCGGCAACCGGGGCGCGGCCGGCCTCATCGGCCTCGTCGCCGCGATCGTCTTCGCCATCCTCTACTTCGCCGCGACCCTCGGCTGGCGCCTGCTCGCAGGCGAGGCCGAGCTCGCGACCATCGCCGAGCCGGCCCTCGCGCTCCTCACGAGCTTCGAGTTCTGGGTTCCCGTGGTCGTGTTCTGGCTCGGCTTCTGGCTGCTCGGCGCTCTCGTGAACCGCGCTCGCTGGGGCAAGTGGGTCATCTTCGGCCTCCTCGTGGGCGTGATCTCCTACGGCGGGCACCTCCTCGGCCAGCTGTTCCAGGCGCCGTTCTGGATGCTCACGCCGTCGCAGGGGTCGGAGCTCGTCACCGAGAGCCTGCTGTCGCCGGTCGCGATCGTCGCGTTCATCCTCGGCCGCGAGATCACGATCTGGTTCGGAGCCTGGGCCGCCCGCCGCGGCGCCAAGGTCACGGCGCAGAACGCCGAGGCTCAGGCCGAGTACGAGCGCACGCTCGAGGCAGGTCCGCAGCTCTCGCAGTGACCGCACCTCTTCGCGAAGGCGAGGGGCTTCCCGCAGGGACGCTCCTCGCCTTCGCTGTCGCTGCCGACGGCGCGCTCGTCGTCTGCGGGCTCGGCTTCGGCAGCCTCCTCACGGGCAGCGATGTCATCGAGACGCCGGGCATCGGGATCGTCCCGGCCGCTCTCGCGGTCGTGGTGAGCATCGCGGTGTTCGGCCTCGCGCTGTGGCCCGCGCTGCGCATCCCTCGCCCGAGCTTCGTCCGCGTGATCGGGGTGCTGTTCGCATCCGCCGCGGCCTACGGCGCGGCGCTCTGGCTGCTCGCGCTCGCGTTCGGCGCGGGGATCGCGTCGGCGACGGCCGCGGTCGCCGACGTGACGATCGGATGGCCGGTGCCGGTCATCGCGGGCGCCGCGGCGGTCGCGGCCTGGGGCGCGATCGCCGTGCGGCGCACGCGCGCGCGGCGCCCTCTCTGGCCGTGGGAGCGCCACGATGACGACGAGTAGCCGAGAGTCCGCACCGCGAGAGCCCGGGCGTCATACCCTGTGATCATGGAGCGCGCGCTCGACTCGCAGGTGGCGCAGGCGGTGGATGCCTGGCTCCGCTGGCTGCCGCGCTGGCAGCCTGCGACGCACCGCGGTCGATCCGCGCCCTGCCGCCGCTGCTTCGGCTCGCCCGTGCTCTCCGCCGCGGGGGTCGGATCGGATGTCCCGCACGGCGTCCAGCACGGCCTGTCGACCCGGATGAAGAAGATCGTCGACCTCGCGGTCGCCGAGTACACCGCCCGGAACCTGCCGCTTCTCCAGCTCGAGCTCGACCAGCAGGCGGCGCGGAATCAGGCGCGCTCGTATCGTCCGGGGGAGGACCTCGCGCCGGAGTACGAGGGGCTGCCGCTCGATCCGGACCCTGTGCCGGGCGCCCCGTTCCTCTTCACGATCGAGGGGCTCGCGAGCGAGGCCGACGCCGAGGTGCCGAGCCTGCCGCCGCTCTCCGACGAGGCCAAGGAGGCTCTCCGCCGCGAGGTCGGCCTGGCGGACGAGTATGCGAACCTCGTCGGGCGGGAGATCTGCTCGCTGCTCCTGGGGCACCGACTGCGGATCCAGGCCGCGATCGTGGAGTTCGTCGAGCCCCAGGTCGAGGCCATGCTGGCCGAGCTGACGCGCTCCCTCGACACGCCGTTCGGCCCCGACGACTTCCTCTCCGGGCCGGGCAAGACCCCCTGAAACGCGACATCCCCGCCTCCGAGGAGACGGGGATGTGTCCATTTCGATGGGCAGTTGTACCCATCGAAATCGTCGAATCAGCTCTCGCGAGCGAGCGATCCGAGCGGCTCGCCGGTCTTGTCGAAGACCTCGAGAGTGGTCTCTCCGACCGTGATCGTCTTGACCTTCGAGAGCCACGTGTCGACCCCGGGGCAGCCCTTCAGCGTGCTCGCCGCGAACGTCACGGTGACGGTGTCGCCGTCCTGCTCGTAGCGGCCGCCGATGCCGTTGCACCCGTCGTTTCCCTGGAATTTCCCGTCCTCCGAGAAGGTCAGGTACGGCTCGTTCTCCTCGCTGCTCTGCCAGGTTCCGACAACCGAGTTCACGTCTTCCACCCCTTCTCCGCTGGTCGCGTTCGACGCGCAGCCGGCGAGCGCGAATCCCGCGAGCATCATCGCCGCTGCGGCCGTGATCCGCTTCCTGACCATGTCGTCCCCCGTTCATGTCGGCGAATGTGGACTTGCGTTTCATAGTAGGTGTGCGGATACTCTGGGTTCGCTGTGTCTCTCCCGAGAGACCCAAGCTTCCGGGGGCTGTGGGCCGAACCATGCCTGGACCCCTGTTCCGAGAAGTTCGCACAAACGAGATCTGGGGGACTGGGTTTGAAGTCTTCAATTACGCGCGTCGCGCGTCTGGGAGCGCTGGGCGTCGCATCGGCGCTGGCGTTCGGCGGTGTCGCCGCGACGTCGGCGACCGCCGCCGAGGGCGCGGTCGCGCCGACCGAGGGAGAGGCCTTCGAGGCGCTCGCGCTCGACCTGTTCAAGGACGAGGCCGTCACGGGCGTCCTCCACGACGGCGCGGGCAACGTCGTCGTGCAGCGCCTCGAGGAGACCGCGGGCTCCGCCTCGGCCAAGATCGACGCGTCCGCCGCGGCTGCGGAGATCGCCGGCGCGTACGAGAACGTGAAGATCGTCCCGGTCACCGAGGACGAGCTCGCCAAGCCGACCGCCGCGACCGACGTCGTCGGCGGCTACGGCATCGGCCTGTTCGACAACTCCGGCAGCGGCGGCGTCTGCTCGGTCGGCTTCCCCGCGTGGACGCCCGACGGCAAGCCCGCCGTGCTCACCGCCGGCCACTGCACGGGCGATGGCGCCTACAACAACGTGTACCTCACCGACCCCAAGGGCGACACGGCCGGTGGCGGCGCGGAGGACCTCTCGACGGTCACGCCGACGCACGAGGTCGGCCAGGTCGGCTTCAACCAGTTCGGCGGCTCGGGCAACACCGCCGGTGAGCCCGGCAACGCGACCGACATCGCCGCGATCGACGTCACGAACGCCGACCTCGACCTCATCGCCGCGATGACGGACTGGACGAACACCGACGACCTGTCGGCATCGCTCGCGTCGAACATCACGGGCGTCGGCACGGCCGAGGTGGGCCAGACGGTTCAGCGCTCGGGCCGCACGACGGGCTACTCGTCGGGCGTCGTCGACACCGACCAGATCAACCCCTACGTCGACTACGAGGGCTACATCGAGGTCGACGGCCGCCTGGTCAAGGGCTTCTCGGCCGCGACCGAGGTCATCCCGGGCGACTCGGGTGGCACCATCCTCCAGGGCAGCACCGCGGTGGGCGTCGTGACGGCCACGTTCGAGTTCAACGGCGAGCCGCACATGTGGGGCGCCGACCTCAAGACGGGCCTCGAGGCCGCGGCCGGCTACACGGTCAAGCTCGACCTGCCCGAGGCGAAGGTCACCTCGGTCAAGGACGGCGCGAACGTCTCGTGGAACGCCGAGCTCTCGGGCACGGCCGGCGCGAACGCCGAGGTCGAGTACGCGTTCGTGAAGCAGGGCGCGAAGGCGTCCTGGGAGAACAGCGCGAAGACGAAGGCCGACGGCGAGGGCAAGTGGACGCTCACCGGTCCCGCGACCCCCGGCGACTACACGATCTACGCCCGCTCGACGAGCGGCTTCAACACGTCCGACGTCACGTCGATCGACGTGCAGGTCTTCCCGACCGCTCCCGGCATCACCTCGCCCGAGAACGGCAAGACCTACACCGACCCGGTGACGAAGATCACGGGCAACGCGGCGCCGAACACCGAGGTCACGCTCTCGGGTGACGTCAACGCCAAGGTCACGTCGGACGCCGACGGCAACTGGTCGCACAGCGTCGACCTCGCCGACCGCCGCGAGTACACCGTCAGCGCGCAGCAGACGATCAACGGCAAGACCTCGGACCGCACCACGGTGACCTTCACGGTCGGCGCGGCTGCTCCTGCGGCGCCGGAGTTCATCAACCCGGTCGACGGCGGCTCGTACGTCGAGGGCCAGGTTCCGACGACGATCACCGGCACCGGCACGAACGGCGCCACGGTCGAGCTCCGCGTGGGCGACAAGGTCGTCGGCACGGGCACGGTCGACGCCAACGTGTGGTCGATCAAGATCGAGCAGCTGCCGGTCGGCGAGCACAAGCTCGCTGCTCGCCAGATCGTCGACGGCGTGGCCAGCACCGACGCCGTGATCACCATCACGGTGACGGCCGCTCCGCAGGAGCCGCAGCAGCCTGAGCAGCCGCAGGGCGAGGAGAGCCCGACCCCGGCTCCCCAGGACCCGCAGCAGCCCCAGAAGCCCGAGCAGGAGAAGGACGGCAAGCTCGCTCCCACGGGCGCGGAGTTCAACGCCACGGCTCCGATCGCCATGGGCCTCGGCCTCGCGGTCGTCGCCGGCGGTGTCCTCCTCATCGCGCGTCGGCGTCAGCTGAACTCGGAGCGCTGAGCACGAGTTAGCGCATAGCGCAGAAGGGGCGTCCCGTACGGGGCGCCCCTTCTTCGTGCGTGCGGTACCACGGACCGCGCCGCGGCCATCCGATCGCCGTTTGACCGCGTGTCGCGCGACCCGTATCATGGGACGGGTGTGCGTACACGCGTCTGCGTGCGTGCCCACGATCGGGATGGGCCTGCGAACAGGTCACCCCCACGGCATATCCACCAGAAGTCTCTCGCTCTTTCGGCGTGGGGGTGGGTTTTCGTGAAACATCACGCGCTGTCACCGTGCAGCAACGAACAAGGAGAAACGTGCCAACTATTCAGCAGTTGGTTCGCAAGGGCCGTTCGCCGAAGGTCTCGAAGACCAAGGCTCCGGCGCTGAAGGCGAACCCGCAGCAGGCGGGTGTCTGCACCCGCGTCTACACGACCACGCCCAAGAAGCCGAACTCGGCGATGCGCAAGGTCGCCCGTGTCAAGCTGCGCAACGGCACCGAGGTCACCGCCTACATCCCCGGTGAGGGTCACAACCTTCAGGAGCACTCGCTCGTGCTCGTCCGCGGTGGTCGTGTGAAGGACCTCCCCGGTGTGCGCTACAAGATCGTCCGCGGTGCGCTCGACACCCAGGCCGTCAAGAACCGTAAGCAGGCGCGCAGCCGCTACGGCGCGAAGAAGGGTTGAGTTAGATGCCTCGTAAGGGTCCGGCCCCCAAGCGCCCCGTCGTCAACGACCCGGTCTACGGCGCCCCGATCGTCACGCAGCTGGTCAACAAGATCCTCGTCGACGGCAAGAAGTCCATCGCCGAGCACATCGTCTACACCGCTCTCGAGGGTGTGGCCGCGAAGAACGGCCAGGACGCTGTCGCCACGCTGAAGAAGGCGCTCGACAACGTGCGCCCGACGCTCGAGGTCCGCAGCCGCCGCGTCGGCGGCTCGACGTACCAGGTTCCGGTCGAGGTCAAGCCTCACCGTGCCAACACGCTCGCTCTGCGCTGGCTCGTGAGCTACGCGAAGGGTCGCCGCGAGAAGACGATGACCGAGCGTCTCATGAACGAGATCCTCGACGCGTCGAACGGCCTCGGTGCCGCGGTCAAGCGCCGCGAGGACACCCACAAGATGGCCGAGTCGAACCGCGCCTTCGCGCACTACCGCTGGTAGGAAGCGCCCCGAGCCGGTCCCGGATCGCTCCCCGGGGCATCCGGGGCCGGCTTCCTGCTTCATTCCCTCTCCACACGTAAGGAAGAACGCAAGTGGCACAAGACGTGCTCACCGACCTCAAGAAGGTCCGCAACATCGGCATCATGGCGCACATCGATGCCGGTAAGACCACGACGACCGAGCGCATCCTGTTCTACACGGGCGTCAACCACAAGATCGGCGAGACCCACGACGGTGGCGCGACCACCGACTGGATGGAGCAGGAGCAGGAGCGTGGTATCACCATCACCTCCGCCGCTGTGACGTGCTTCTGGGACAAGAACCAGATCAACATCATCGACACCCCCGGTCACGTCGACTTCACCGTCGAGGTGGAGCGCTCGCTCCGCGTCCTCGACGGCGCGGTCGCCGTGTTCGACGGCAAGGAGGGCGTCGAGCCCCAGTCCGAGACGGTGTGGCGTCAGGCCGACAAGTACAACGTCCCCCGCATCTGCTTCGTCAACAAGATGGACAAGCTGGGCGCGGACTTCTACTTCACGGTCGACACGATCATCAACCGCCTGAAGGCGAAGCCGCTCGTGCTGCAGCTTCCCATCGGTGCCGAGAACGACTTCGTCGGCGTCGTCGACCTCGTCAACATGCGCGCACTCACGTGGCCCGGCGACGCCAAGGGCGACGTGACCATGGGCGCCAAGTACGAGATCGGCGAGATCCCCGCCGACCTCGCCGACAAGGCTGCCGAGTACCGCGAGAAGCTCCTCGAGACCGTCGCCGAGAGCGACGACGTGCTGCTCGAGAAGTACTTCGGCGGCGAGGAGCTCACGGTCGACGAGATCAAGGGCGCCATCCGCAAGATGACGATCGCCAGCGAGGTCTACCCGGTCCTCTGCGGCTCGGCGTTCAAGAACCGCGGCGTGCAGCCCATGCTCGACGCGGTCGTGGACTACCTCCCCTCGCCCCTCGACGTGCCGGCCATCGAGGCCCACGACCCGAAGGACGAAGAGAAGATCATCGAGCGTCACGCCGACCGTGACGAGCCCTTCGCGGCTCTCGCGTTCAAGGTCGTCTCGCACCCGTTCTTCGGCCGTCTGACCTACATCCGCGTCTACTCGGGTCACCTCGAGTCGGGTGCGCAGGTCGTCAACTCGACCAAGGGCAAGAAGGAGCGCATCGGGAAGATCTTCCAGATGCACGCCAACAAGGAGAACCCGGTCGAGTCGGTCACCGCGGGCCACATCTACGCGGTCATCGGCCTCAAGGACACGACCACGGGCGACACGCTCAGCGACCCGAACAACCAGGTCGTCCTCGAGTCGATGACGTTCCCGGAGCCGGTCATCGAGGTCGCGATCGAGCCCAAGACGAAGGCCGACCAGGAGAAGCTGGGTCTCGCGATCCAGAAGCTCGCGGAAGAGGACCCGACGTTCCGCGTCGAGAACAACGCCGAGACCGGTCAGACCGTCGTCAAGGGCATGGGCGAGCTGCACCTCGACATCCTCGTGGACCGCATGAAGCGCGAGTTCAAGGTCGAGGCCAACGTCGGCAAGCCGCAGGTGGCGTACCGCGAGACGATCCGCAAGGTCGTCGAGCGTCACGACTACACGCACAAGAAGCAGACCGGTGGCTCGGGTCAGTTCGCGAAGATCCAGTTCAAGCTGGAGCCGCTCGAGGTGACCGCCGACAAGACCTACGAGTTCGTCAACGAGGTCACCGGTGGCCGCATCCCGCGCGAGTACATCGAGCCGACGAACCAGGGCTTCCAGGACGCGATGAACACCGGCGTGCTCGCCGGCTACCCGATGGTCGGCGTGAAGGCGACCCTCGTGGACGGCGCATCGCACGACGTCGACTCCTCGGAGATGGCGTTCAAGATCGCCGGTTCGATGGGCTTCAAGGAGGCCGTCCGCAAGGCGAACCCGGTCATCCTCGAGCCGCTCATGGCCGTCGAGGTCCGTACGCCCGAGGAGTACATGGGCGACGTCATCGGCGACCTGAACTCGCGTCGTGGCCAGGTCCAGTCGATGGAGGACGCTCAGGGTGTGAAGGTCGTCAAGGCCCTCGTCCCGCTCTCGAGCATGTTCGGCTACATCGGCGACCTGCGTTCGAAGACGTCGGGCCGTGCTGTCTACTCGATGGAGTTCGACAGCTACGCCGAGGTCCCGAAGGCTGTCGCCGACGAGATCATCCAGAAGGGCAAGGGCGAGTAATTCGCCCGAGCCTCATGGCTCGCCGGGGCCGGCTGCGTGGCCGGCCCCGGCACCTCAAAACTTCATAACGAGTCTCTACTAGACTGTGAAACATCCCCGTAGAGGCCCGGTCGCAATCCGGCGACCGTGATCTCTGCACGACCGTCCTGAGGAGGACCCAGTGGCTAAGGCCAAGTTCGAGCGCACCAAGCCGCACGTGAACATCGGAACGATCGGTCACGTCGACCACGGCAAGACGACGCTCACCGCGGCGATCTCGAAGGTGCTCGCTGACAAGTTCCCGTCGGCGACCAACGTGCAGCGCGACTTCTCGTCGATCGACTCCGCTCCTGAGGAGCGCCAGCGCGGCATCACGATCAACATCTCGCACGTCGAGTACGAGACGCCGAAGCGTCACTACGCTCACGTCGACGCCCCGGGTCACGCCGACTACATCAAGAACATGATCACCGGTGCCGCCCAGATGGACGGCGCGATCCTCGTGGTCGCCGCGACCGACGGTCCCATGGCTCAGACCCGTGAGCACGTTCTGCTCGCCAAGCAGGTCGGCGTTCCCTACCTGCTCGTCGCGCTGAACAAGGCCGACATGGTCGACGACGAGGAGATCCTGGAGCTCGTCGAGCTCGAGGTCCGCGAGCTCCTCTCGTCGCAGGACTTCGACGGCGACAACGCTCCCGTCGTCCGCGTCTCGGGCCTCAAGGCTCTCGAGGGCGACGAGAAGTGGACGCAGTCGATCCTCGACCTCATGGAGGCCGTCGACGAGTCCATCCCCGACCCGGTGCGTGACAAGGACAAGCCGTTCCTCATGCCCATCGAGGACGTCTTCACGATCACCGGTCGTGGCACCGTCGTCACGGGCCGCGCCGAGCGTGGCACGCTCGCCATCAACTCCGAGGTCGAGATCGTCGGCATCCGCCCGACGCAGAAGACCACGGTCACGGGTATCGAGATGTTCCACAAGCAGCTCGACGAGGCGTGGGCCGGCGAGAACTGCGGTCTTCTCCTCCGTGGCCTCAAGCGCGAGGACGTCGAGCGCGGCCAGGTCGTCGTGAAGCCGGGCTCGGTCACCCCTCACACCAACTTCGAGGGCACCGCGTACATCCTCTCGAAGGACGAGGGTGGCCGTCACAACCCCTTCTACACGAACTACCGCCCGCAGTTCTACTTCCGCACCACGGACGTCACCGGCGTCATCACGCTGCCTGAGGGCACCGAGATGGTCATGCCCGGCGACACCACGGACATGACGGTGGAGCTCATCCAGCCCATCGCCATGGAAGAGGGCCTCGGCTTCGCGATCCGTGAGGGTGGCCGCACCGTCGGCGCCGGCACGGTGACCAAGATCATCAAGTAAGTTCTTCCGAACCTGCTTCGTCAGCGGGGTCGCCCTTCGGGGCGGCCCCGCTTTCGTGTGTCCGGGGTTCTGTCGCGTCCACGTGCGGGCATTGCACGAGCGGATGGCCCTGCCCCGGTCGTTGAGCGAGCGGAGCGAGTCGAAACGTGGTGACCTCTCGAAGGAGGGCCGCGGCGTTTCGTCTCGGTCGCTGGCGCTCCCTCCCTCAACGACCGGGGGTGAGCGGATGGCCCTGCCCCGGTCGTTGAGCGAGCGGATGGCCCCGCCCGGTCGTTGAGCGAGCGGAGCGAGTCGAAACGTGGTGACCTTTCGGGGTACGGTCGCGTCGTTTCGTCGCGGTCGCGGGCGCTCCCTCGCTCAACGCCCGGCGGTGAGCGGATGGCCGCTTCCGGCCGTTGAGCGAGCGGAGCGAGTCGAAACGTGGCGACCTCTCGAAGGAGGGCCGGTCGCGTCGTTTCGTCTCGGTCGCTGGCGCTCCCTCGCTCAACGACCGGGGGTGAGCGGATGACCCTGGTTCGGTCGTTGAGCGAGCGGAGCGAGTCGAAACGCGGTGACGTTTCGAGGGCCGGTCGGGGCGTTTCGTCTCGGTCGCTGGCGCTCCCTCGCTCAACGACCGGGGGTGAGCGGATGGCCCTGCCCCGGTCGTTGAGCGAGCGGAGCGAGTCGAAACGTGGCGACCTCTCGAGGGCCGGTCGCGTCGTTTCGGGCGCTCCCTCGCTCAACGACCGGCCCTGTGGACAACTTCCACGGCGCCGCACGACCGGTGGCTACTGTGCCGACATGCCATACGTCTACATCCTGGAGTGCGCTGACGGCACCTACTACGTCGGAAGCACCCGCGACCTCAACAGGCGGTTCTTCGAGCACCAGGAGGGGCTCGGCGCCGCGTACACCCGGCGCCCCGGCCGGCGTCCGGTCACGATGGTCTGGCACAACGAGTTCGAGCGGATGGACGACGCCTTCCGTTGGGAGAAGCAGATCCAGGGATGGAGCCACGCGAAGCGCAAGCTCCTGATCGAGGAAGGGCTCGGCGCAGTCATCGGCTGGAGCAAGCGGCAGCGCGATGCGGCGAAGCGCCGTCCGGATGTCGACACGTGAGGCCACGAGGCACGGTCGCGTCGTTTCGTCTCGGTCGCTGGCGCTCCCTCGCTCAACGACCGGGGGTGGGCGGATGGGCACCTTCCGGTCGTTGAGCGAGCGGATGGCCCCGTCCGGTCGTTGAGCGAGCGCAGCGAGTCGAAACGTGGTGACCTTTCGAGGGTCGGCCGGGGCGTTTCGTCTCGGTCGCTGGCGCTCCCTCGCTCAACGACCGGGAGGCGGCGTTTCGTCTCGGTCGCTGGCGCTCCCTCGCTCAACGACCGAGCGGGCCGCGGCGTTTCGTCTCGGTCGCTGGCGCTCCCTCGCTCAACGACCGGGAGGCGAAGCTCCCTCGCCCGCCGAATCGCAAGAACCCCCGCCACGGTGTCAAGCCGCTCGCGCCATCCGCCGTCGCCGTCTAGGAAAGACGCATGACCATCCCCACCTGGACTGCACATGGCGGGCTCGAGCTGCCCGTCCTCGGATTCGGCACCTACCGCCTCAAGGGATCGGATGGCGCGGATGGCGTCGCGCGCGCGATCGAGAAGGGCTACCGGCTCATCGACTCGGCCTTCAACTACGAGAACGAGGGCACGGTCGGCGCGGGTGTGCGGCGGGCCGGGATCGATCGCGACGAGGTCATCGTCACGTCGAAGCTCCCGGGTCGGCATCACGCGTACGACGAGGCGCTGGAGACGATCGAGGAGAGCGTGTTCCGGTCTGGGCTCGGCGATCTCGACCTCTATCTCATCCACTGGCCCAACCCGAAGACCGACCGGTACGTCGAGGCGTGGGAGGCGCTCATCGAGGCGCGCGAGCGCGGGCTCGTGAAGGCGATCGGGGTGTGCAACTTCCTGCCCGAGCACCTCGAGCGGCTCGAGCGCGAGACCGGCGTGCTGCCCGAGGTGAACCAGATCGAGATGCACCCGTACTTCCCGCAGGAGGAGCTGCTGCGGTTCGACGCGGAGCACGGCATCCTCACCGAGGCGTGGAGCCCGCTCGGGCGCGGCAACGACCTGCTCGAGAACGAGGTCATCGTCGACATAGCCCGCAAGCACGGCGCGACACCCGGCCAGACGGTGCTCGCGTGGGCGATCGCCCGGGTGTCGATCCCGATTCCGAAGGCGGCGAGCGACGAGCGGCAGCTCGAGAACCTCGGCGCGCTCGAGGTGGAGCTCGACGAGGAGGACATCGCGGCGATCACGGCGCTCGGGCGCGCGGATGGCCGACTCGCCGACCAGGATCCCGCCGAGTACGAGGAGTTCTAGGTCGCGCGGCGAGCTCGTGCGCGCAGCACGTGCTCGCCCGCCTCGACGTACGACGTGAACAGCTCGGTCACGTCGCGCAGTCGGTCTGCGGTCTCGGGCGTCTCGGTGAGGCTCTCGGCGGCCTGCAGCGTACGGATGAACGCGCGTGCGCGCTCATGGCTCGCCGCGAGCAGGCTCTCGAATCCTCCCGCCGCCTCGACGAGGAGGCGCCGGCTGCCCGGCTGGGGGATGGTGCGGGCGAGCCCCCACGCCACGAGTTCGCGGACGGCGGTGCTCACGGCTCCGGCACTGAGCGAGAGCTCGGCGCGCAGCTCCTCTGCGCGGGACGGCTCATCCTGGAGCAGGAGATAGCCGTAGACCCGGCCGGTTGCGCGAGGGAGGTTCCACGCGGCGAGTCTGTCGCCCATCGCGTCGATGAACTGCTCGCGGTCCGCGCTCATCAGCGGCGCCCTGCGCGGCCGGGCTCCGCGGCACGCCACTCGTCGAGGATCTCGCACAGCGTGCGAGACGTCTCCGCGGGCGCATCCCAGGTGAGGATATGCCCGGCGCCGGGGATGACCCGTTCGCGCACGTCCTCGGCCGCCGCCCACCGCGCCATCGCCGACGCGATGTTCCCCGTTCGATCCTCCGCGCCGCGCACGAGGGCGAGCGGCACGGGGGAGAGGTAGGTGGGATCCGGCTGCACGAACGAGGTCGTCGCCCGCCAGACGTCGAGGAAGACGCGCTTGGGCATCCGCGCGAACACCGACTCGGCTCGAGTCACCGCCTCCGGCCGCACAGCCGACGCACGGGCCATCAGGCGCGCCATGGTCCGCGCCGGCATCGCCGCGAGCGCAGGCGCGGCGAGCCGGAGGCCGAGCCGCTCCATCGCGGACAGAGGGCCGGTGTTCCACGTCGACCCGAGCACGATCAGACCGCTCACGCGATCAGGGTGCGCACGCGTGAAGGCCTGGGCGAGGTTGCCGCCGAGCGAATGCCCCACGAGCACCGGCGACGGATGGCCGCAGGCCGAGAGAAGAGCGTCGAGATCCCGCAGCGCGTCCTGCGCGGCGAAGCGCGTGCCCGCCTCCATCGCGGATTCTCCGTGCCCGCGCAGATCGCAGACGATGACGCGGATGCCGCGCTCGATCAGGGCGCCGGCCTGGTCGTCGAACATCGTGTGGTCGAGGCCCGCCCCGTGGAGCAAGACGACGGCCTGCTCGCCGCTGCCTGCGTCCTCGTACGCGAGCTGCGCGTCCCCTCTCTCGAGCCGCTTCGTCAAATTCACCACTTTCTGAAAATAACCCATCGGACACGACGCGGCCACCCACCCCCGGTCACCCAACCGTTACCCGAGGCACCGATGATTGCCAGGTGACACCGCCTATCGTCGAGGGCATCATCTGCTCCAGAGGAGGCACCGCATGACCGACGTCCTCGGACCGAAGCCGCCCCGCAGTCGCGCTCGCCTGTGGGTCGCCACGCTCCTTCTTCTCGTCTACGCGGGCTTCGTCGCTCTCGTCACGCTCTGGCCCAACCCGAGCGACCTCGAGTTCGGCGGCATCGCCGACCGCGTGCTGAACGTGCTGTACCGCTTCGGCGTGCCCGAGTCGTTCGGCTTCGACGAGCTCGAGTTCACGGCGAACATCGGCATGTTCGTGCCTCTCGGCTTCTTCCTCGGTCTCGCGCTGCCGCGGCGCGGATGGTGGCTCGCGCTGTTCCTCGTGCCCGGCTACTCCGGTTTCATCGAGTTCACGCAGGCGACGGCCCTCGAGTCGCGCGTCTCGAGCATTCTCGACGTCTTCGCGAACACGACCGGCGGCTACATCGGCCTCCTCTTCGCGATGACGATGCGCGCCATGATCTACGCGCGCGACCGGCGCATCATCGCGCGTGCCATCTGGGAGCGCGACGCGGAGATCATCCGCGCCCGGCAGCATCTGCTTCCGCAGCAGCGCGTGACGCAGCGGGAGCCCGACCCGGCGACGCGGATCTTCGAGCAGCAGCCCGCCTGGCGCGACCCTCAGGACGCGCCGACCGAGCGGCTCCCGTTCTGAAACCGAAAGTTAACTTGGCTAATCGCTTCCATGTCTAGTAACCTCCGAAGAGTGGGCAGACGCTCACGGGTCGACGAACGAGGGGGCACGTCATGGGCAGGATCTTCTACGGCACGAGCGACCAGGCGATCGAGATCGAGGACCGGCTCCTCGCGCACGTCCAGGCCGTCGTGATCACCAAGCTGCGGCGCGGGGAGTCCTTCTCCCTCACGTGCCGCGCGGCGGATGGCTCGCGCGAGACGATGTGGGTCAACTCCGCGATCCCGATCCGCATCGTCCTCGACGAGGAGACGGATGGCCGACTCGACCGGGAGCTGCTCGTGCAGCTCGTCGAGGCGGCGAACTCGAACCGTGGGCTCGACGTGACCGAGCTCATGGCCGAGTCGGCGTCTGCACGACGCCGGGATCTGCCGCGCGCCGCCTGAAGGGGCAGGCACCTGCATCCGGTGGGGGAGCCGGGCACAGGGGATGACGCGCAGCGAATATGACCGAGAGGAGACGGGCCGAACGTCGGGGGACGTTCGGCCCGCTTCGCATGTCCGGATGGTGCGGGCTCAGGAGGCGCTCGTCCCGGTCGTCGAGCGAGGGAGCCCGAGCGCACTCGTCCCGGTCGTCGAGCGAGGGAGCGCGAGCGCACGCATTCCGGCCGTTGAGCGGGGAGCGCGAGCGCACTCTCCCCGGTCGTTGAGCGAGGGAGCGCCAGGGCACTCTCCCCGGTCGTTGAGCGAGGGAACGCCAGCGACCGAGTCGAAACGCGGTGACCGTTCCTCCACAGCTCACCCCGTTTCGTCTCCCTTCGCGCGCTCAATGACCAGAAGGCGCGCCGCCCGCCGCCCGCTGGAGTCGCGCGGCGAGCCGTGCGAGCGCCGCGACGACTTCGTCGCCCTCGAGCACCTCGATGTCCGCGCCGAGCTGCGTCAGCGAGAGCGCGAGCCGGTCGGGGTCGTTCGAGCCGAGTTCGAAGCGGCACGTGCTCTCGTCGATCTCCTCGATCTCGATCGGGATGGGGATCCGCGCGGCGACCTCGGCGGCCGGTGCATGCACGACCACGCGCGCGCGGTACGTCCAGGTCGACCGCGCGACGCGGCGCACGACGAAGTTAACGACCTCCTCCTCGGGGATGACCCGCGGTCGGAACCGCGCGCCCGTCGGCGCGTGCGGCACCATCCGATCGACGCGGAAGATGCGCCAGTCGTCGCGGGCGAGATCCCACGCGAGCAGGTACCAGAGCGGCCCCCAGTTCACGAGCCGCTGCGGCTCGACGTGGCGCGGCTCGGTGCGGCCGTCGTGCGTCGTGTACCCGAAGCGCAGCCGCTCATGGCTGCGGATGGCCGCCGCGACTGCGCCGAGCACGGGGAGCTCGACCGGGCCGCCCGGATCGGGCACGGCGCTCGTCGCCGCGCGCACGGCCTCGACGCGCCGGCGCAGATGCGAAGGCAGCACCTGCTCGAGCTTCGCGAGGGCGGTGAGGGATGTCTCCTCGACGCCGACGCCTCGGGTCGCGATCGCGCCGAGCCCGAGCGCGACGGCGACCGCCTCGTCGTCGTCGAGGAGGAGCGGCGGCATCGCCGTGCCGGCGGCGAGGCGGTACCCGCCCGAGACGCCCGGGCGCGCGTCGACCGGATAGCCGAGCGCGCGCAGGCGGCCGATGTCGGCGCGCACGGTCCGCGTGCTCACGCCGAGGCGCTCCGAGAGCGCCGAGCTCGTCCAGTCGCGTCGCGCCTGAAGGAGTGAGAGCAGCTCGAGCAGGCGGGCCGAGGTCTCCAGCATGCCTCGATCATCCTCCGAATCGCGGAAGCTCATCGTCCGCATTGCCTGGAAGCGTCGACGTCATGACCGAAAGCACAGCTCTCACCCCCTTCCGCATCGACATCCCGCAGGCCGGCCTCGACGATCTGCGTGATCGGCTCGCGCGCACGCGCTGGCCGCACCCGGTGCCGGGTCGCGACGACCCGCGAGACTTCAGCCGGGGCATCCCTCTCCCGTACCTCCGCGAGCTCGCGGAGTACTGGCGCGACGGGTTCGACTGGCGTGCGCAGGAGGCTCGGCTCAACGAGCTCGAGCAGCTGACGACCGTCGTCGACGGCCAGACCCTCCACGTCGTGCACGTGCGGTCGTCCGACCCCGCCGCCACGCCGCTGCTCCTGAATCACGGATGGCCGGGCTCGTTCATCGAGTACGAGCGGATCATCCCGATGCTCGCCGACGACTTCCACCTCGTGATCGTCTCGCCGCCCGGGTTCGGCTTCTCGACTCCGCTCTCGGGCACCGGATGGGAGCTCGCGCGGACGACGGATGCCTTCGCCGAGATCATGACGCGGCTCGGCTACGAGCGGTTCGCGGTCCACGGCACCGACATCGGCTCCGGCGTCGCCGGCCGTCTCGCCGCGGTCTACCCCGAGCGCGTGATCGGCATGCACCTCGGCATCGATCGAGCGGTGCTCGGGCTCGTGGGGGCGGTCTTCCCGCGACCCGACGGACTGTCGGAGGCCGAGGCGGCCGAGCTCGACGCGATCCTGGCGGCGAGCGCCGCCGAGCGCGGCTACCTCGAGATGCACAACCACCGCCCCGACACGATCGGTGCGGCGCTGACCGACTCGCCCGCGGGGCTCCTCGCGTGGATCGGGGAGAAGTTCAAGGTGCGGTCAGGCGACGGGTACGGCGCGCCCGTGGTGGATCGCGACCAGCTCCTCGCCGATGTGAGCCTGTACTGGTTCACCCGCAGCGGCGCTTCGAGCGCGCAGTTCTACTACGAGGGCGCGCACTCCGGGGTGATGCCGCTCATGGGCGGCCCGGTGCCCTCGGCCTGGGCGGCGTTCGACACGCACCCGCTGCTGCGTCGCACGATGGATCCGGCGAACCGCATCGAGCACTGGAGCGACTTCACTGAGGGTGGTCACTTCCCCGCGATGGATGCGCCGGAGCTGCTCGCCGCGGACCTGCGGGGCTTCCTCCGCGGGCTCAGCTGAGGGTTGCTCGACCGCACCAGGGGGTGTCCCTCGGCCGCACCGGGGGTTGCTCGGCCGCACCTGGCTGTTCAGGTCGCAGTTTCGGCCCTCAAACGCCGGGTTAGGGGACGGCTTTTGCGACCTGGGCGTCCGGCGGGGTGTTCAGGTCGCAGTTTCCGCCCCGAAACATCGGGTTAGGGGCCGGTTTCTGCGACCTGGGCAGTTGGGCGTGTGTTCGGGTCGCAGTTTCGGCCCTTAAACACCGGGTTAGGGGACGGTTTCTGCGACCTGGGCACCCACCCCCTCCACATCCCGAAGCGGCACTCACCCCACAACCCCTTACGGGCACCGCCGCCGCCCTCACCCGCGCGGGGGAGGCGCGGCGGTGCCGGGGCGCGGCACGATGGAGCCGTGACCGCAACCGACGCCGACCGTCGCGGGCCGCTCGTCGCGGCGGCGCTCCTGTGCGCGATCGCCCTGCCGATGACGATCGCGATGCTCGTGCAGCTCGTCGCGCCCGTGCAGGGCGGGGCGTGGGCGACGTGGATCGGCGCGCTCGCTGTCGTGCTCCACGCGGCCGCCTTCGCATCGCCGTGGTTCCCGCGCATGGCGTTCGCCGTCGGAGCCGCGGTGATGCTCGCACTCGCTCTCATGGCCGACGCCGGCACCTCGAGCGCCGCCCTCGTGCCGTCGGCGGTGGCGTTCCTCCTGCTCGAGTGGCAGGTCGCGTCGACCCAGGGGCGTGCGACGGCCGTCGCGGCGCTGGCCGTCGGCATTATCGGCGCGTTCGTCATCACGGGCGTCGACGTCGTCTCGACGCGGCAGGCCGACCCGGCGCTCATCGCCTTCGAGGTCATCGCGCTCGCCGCGGTCGTGGGCGCGGCGTGGGCCCTCGGAAGGTCGGCGCGGCGACGCCGCATCGCAATGGCCGAGCGCGAGCGGCAGCAGGTGCGGGATGCTCTCGCCGCCGAGCGTGCGCGGATCGGGCGCGACCTGCACGACGTCGTGTCGCACTCGCTCACGGTCATGATCGCCCAGGCCGAGGCCGCGCGCGTGCTCACGAGCGAGCCGCGTGCGGCGGATGCCCTCGCCCGCGTGGCCGACACCGGGCGCTCGGCGATGCAGGGGCTGCGCGGGATGCTCCGCGTGCTCGACGAGGCGGATGCCGGTAGAAGCGCGCTCGACGAGACCGCGCCCGCGCCGGATCTCGCGTCGCTCGCCGCTCTCGTGGCCGGCGCGGGATCATCCGATCACCGCCTCTCGTTCATCGAGACCGGGCATCCGCGCCCGCTCGCGCCCGACGCCCAGCTCGCGCTGTACCGCGCCGCGCAGGAGTCGATCACCAACGCCGTGCGCCACGTGCGCCCGCCGGTCGAGGTGAGCGTCGAGCTCGCATGGGGAGACCGGGATGTGCGCCTCGCCGTTGCGGATGACGGCGGCGCCGGCCCGCGCGACGATCCGGGCGGCGGCACGGGACTCATCGGGATGGCCGAGCGTGTGCGCCAGGCGGGCGGCGCGCTCGAGGTGCACAGGGGAGCGGGATGGATGGTGCAGGTGACGATGCCCGTGGAGCAGGGCGCATGATCCGGGTGCTGCTCGCCGATGATCAGGAGCTCCTGCGCGACGCGCTCACGACCATCCTCGGCGCGGACGCGCGCCTCGAGATCGTCGGGGGAGTGGCGGATGGCGCGGCCGCGGTCGAGTACGTGCGCGCGCACGACGTCGACGTGGTGCTGATGGATGTGCGGATGCCCGGGATGGACGGGATCCGCGCGACCGAGGAGGTGCGGCGGGTACGGCCGTCGACGCGCGTGCTCGTGCTGACGACGTTCGACGTCGACGAGTACGTGTTCGGCGCTATCCGGGCAGGAGCGAGCGGGTTCCTCACGAAGGACGCGCGCCCCGACGCGCTCGTCGACGCGATCCTGAGGGTGGCCGCGGGTGATGCCGTCATGGCGCCGCGGGCCACGGCGCTCCTGCTGCAGCACGTGCGGAGGCAGGCGGCTCCGGCAGGCGGCGACCCGCTTGCCGTGCTCAGCCCGCGCGAGCGCGAGGTCGCCTTGCTGCTCGCTCGCGGGGCGTCGAACGACGACATCGGGCGCGCGCTGTACCTCACCGGCAACACGGTCAAGACGCACGTGAAGGCGATCCTCGCGAAGCTCGGCCTCGCCGATCGGATCCAGGTCGTCATCTGGGCGTACGAGCACGGCGTCGTCGAGCCGGGCGCTCTCGGGCGCTCGGTGCACTAGGCGAGGCGGTCGCGCATCGGCCTGGTGTTGTTGCGACGGGGATGCAAAACTATTCCTCAGAAGGAAGGGTTTTGCGAAGATGGACGTGACCACGGACGAGGCCGCAATCCGGCTCGGTGTATCGCGACGACGCGTCATCGAGATGCTGCATGCGGGGGACCTCGCCGGCCGGCAGGTGCACCGCACATGGCTTGTGGATCTCGCCTCGGTGAGGGACCGACAACTGATCGGGTCCAGCGGAGGACGCCCGCTCAGTCAGACCTCCGCGCGCGACGTGATCGACTTCCTCTCCTTCGGAGCCCGCACGAGCGGGGCATCGCGGAAAGCGCGGAACAGCGCGGTGCACCGTTCCACGGCCGGCCTCGTTGCCGTGCTCAGCCAGGCCGTGGTCGTCAGACGGTACGACTCGCGGCACTCCGCGCAGCTCGCGGAGCACCTCCATCTGACGGGGGAGAGCGCCCTCGACCAGATCATCGAAGCGCCGGGTGCCAACCTCATCGGGCGGACCCGCGCCATCCAGGGATATCCCCGTGGCACGACTCTTGAGGAGTTGACGGATGAGTTTCTGCTGATCCCCGACTCCGATGGGGAGATCGCCATACATGCGTTTCGCGACGGCGAGTTCCCGTGGGCGAGCACTCCTCCCGCTTTGATCGCGGTCGATGCCGCACGGTCGCCGCGCGCGCGAGTACGCGAAGCAGGCCTGCGTGCTCTGGAGGAGATGAGAGAGCGATGGGCAAGCAGGGTCATCTGATCGAGGTGCCGGGGACCCTGCCACCTTGGTCCCTCGCCTTCGAGCTTGCGGAGAGCATGCCTGAGAGGAGCTGGGCTCTCGTCGGTGGACTCATGGTCCAGGCGCATGCGTTGCGAGCGGGAATCGAAGAGATCCGGCCGACTTCTGATCTGGACATGCTGCTCAATCTCGCGTCGGCGTCGGTCGGCACGATCGGAGCGTCGCTGCGGAGCCTCGGATTCTCTGCGTTGGATTCGTCCGAGGGCAGTCCTCTCCACCGATTCGTGAGAGACGAGGATGTCGTCGACGTGATGGTCGCTCGGAACGCGTCGCGCGCTGTCTGGTCGCTGAGGCCCGTGCTTCGTGCGCCCGGGACCGCGCAAGTGCTCTCGCGGCTTGATCGCTACACGTTTGCCGACGGCGCGAGGCGGGTCGAGATCGACGTCCCGAATCCACTCGGCGCGCTCATCGTCAAGTCCGCCGCCTTTGTCGTCGACTCACGGAATCCTGAGCGTCACGTCGAGGACCTGGCGGTGTTGTCGGCCGCGGCTGGCCCAATACGTCGCCTCGGCCTGGAAGAACTGTCGAGGAAGGACCGGCGCCATCTCAGCCGAGTCCTTCCGTTGATGCGCGATGAGACGCACCCGGCGTGGAGCGTACTCGGCAGGCTCGACCGACAGGTCGGTCAGCGGGTTTGGGCAGCGATCGAAGAAGCCGTCCCGCCGGGAGGCTCTCGCAGAAGGCGCCCTGAGAATTAGCGCTCAGCCTCACCCGCGCGGGTGATCCGCTCCCGCTCTCGCGGGCGAAGCGCGGCACGGGGTCTCCGCGCGACCGTGGAGCCATGGACATTCGCACGCAGATTCCGAACCCGGCTCCGACCATCCGCCCGCCCGCGTCGCGGCCGCTCGCGTGGGTCGGCGTCGCGCTCGCGACCGTGGCGCTCGCCGCCGCGGGGGTGTGGCTCGTCGCTCCCGACGCCGGCCCGTTCGCGGCGGGCGGCACTCCGCTCGAGCAGCTGCTCGGCGGGCCCGGGCCGTTCGCGTCCTTCGCGGCGGGCGCCATCCTCGCGCTCGCGGGAGTGCTCGCGCTCGCCGCGGGGCTCGCCTCGCTCGCCGGATGGCGGTCGCTCGACCGCGCGGCACCCGCGCTCGCGCTCATCGCGTCGCTCGCTGTCGCACTCGGCCTCGTCGGATTCGACGGCATCGTCATCGCGGGGTACACGCTCGCGACCCTCGTGCCGATCGGCGTCGTCGTGGTGATCGCTCTGCTCGCGCGGCGGCGTCCGCTCGCGGCGGTCGCCCTCGCGGTGCCGGTCGTGGCTGTCGTCGTGCTCGCCGTGACGGGTCTGTTCCCGGTCGGGATGTTCTACGGCCGGTTCACCGAGACCGTCCTCGACGATCCGGTCCGCTTCGTCGGGGCGCTCGGGCTTACTCTCTTCGCCGGAGTCTGGATGGTCTGGGCCGCGACCTCGACGGCGGCCGCGCTCCCGCGCATGGGGGCGTTCGTGCAGCGGCATCGCGTGGCGATCACGGTGCTCGCGGCGCTGTGCCCCGCGCCGTACGTCGTCGCGCGTCTGACGTGGCTCACGCCGTGGCCGCTCTTCGGAGGCGACCTCGAAGCCTTCGCGGAGCACCCCGACATGTTCGTGACGGGGCTGCTGCTCGGGGCGGCGATGCTGCTCGGAGCCGTGCTCACGCTCGGCCTCGTGCTGCCGTGGGGCGAGCGCGCGCCGCGGTGGGTGCCCGGCATCGGCGGGCGGCCGGTGCCGATCGCGCTCGCCGTCGTGCCGGCGCTCTCGGTCGCGGTGCTCTTCACCGCCGGTGGCGTGCAGGAGTTGGGGCTGATCGTCTCGGGGCAGCTGCACGGCGCGAGCGCGCTCGTGCTGCCGTTCTGGGCGTGGGGTCCGCTGCTCGCGCTCGCGACGTGGGGGTATGCGCGGAAGCGGATGGCCGAGGTGCCGTGCGCGGGGGCGTCGGCGTCCTGCCCCGGTCGTTGAGCGAGGGGCGTGGCTGTCTTCTCCCGGTCGTTGAGCGAGGGAGTGCCGGTACCTCCCCTCGGTCGTTGAGCGAGGGAGCGCCAGCGACCGAGACGAAACGTGGTGACCGTTCTTCGGCAGCGTTTCGTCTCGCTTCGCTCGCTCAACGCCCGGGAGGGGCTTCGTTCGCTCAACCTCCCGAGCGGGAGTGCCGCTACCTCCCCTCGGTCGTTGAGCGAGGGAGCGCCAGCGACCGAGGCGAAACGTGGTGACCGTTCTTCGGCGGCGTTTCGTCTCGCTTCGCTCGCTCAACGCCCGGGAGGGGCTTCGTTCGCTCAACCTCCCGAGCGGGAGTGCCGCTGCCTCCCCCTCGGTCGTTGAGCGAGGGAGCGCCAGCGACCGAGACGAAACGTCGTGACCGTTCTTCGGCGGCGTTTCGTCTCGCTTCGCTCGCTCAACGACCGGAAGGGGCACCAGCTCGCTCAACGCCCGGAAGGGGCACCAGCTCGCTCAACGCCCGGAAGGGGCACCAGCGCGCTCAATGCCCGGAAGGAGCGCCGACGTCGCCGGAGGTGCATCCAGTCTGCTGCGGGCAAGGGAGCTCCCGCGTCACCGGTACTCCGGCGCCGCCGGGAGCCCGAAGAACGCCTCGAGCGAGTGGTACCCGCCGTCGTGGTAGACCCGCGCGAGGTCGGCGCCGATGTACCGCAGGTGCCACGGCTCGGCGTTGTATCCGGTCGTGCCGGTCTGGCCCGACTCGTAGCGCACGATCCACCCGTAGCGCCAGGAGTTCTCGCGCACCCAGCGCTCCTGCGCGGTGCCGGCGAAGCTGTACAGCGAGCCGCATCCGCCGCCGCACGAGACGACATCCGCGGCGAGGCCGAGCTGGTGCTCGCTGTAGCCCGGCCGGGCCGCGAGGCGCTCGCCCTGCTCCTGGCCGAGCGTCTCGACCTGGTAGCGATGGATGCGCGCCTGGGTGCCGTACGAGCGGTAGCCGCTCGTCAGCGCGATGCGGCCGGCGCCCGATGCGGCGACGTCGCGCTGCAGCTGCTCGAACGATCCGACGGCGTCGGAGCGGATGCCGCCGTCGACGAGAGAGCCGGATGGCACGGTGAGCGACGAGGGGACGTAGTCGAGCGGAGTCACGGGGCGCTGCTTGTTCACGACGACCCACGGCAGCGCCGGGTCGTCGAGCGGCACGCACGCCGCGCGGCCGTCGGCGATCGCGTCGCGCAGCGCGCCCGCCCCGCCGAAGAGCTGCGTGATGCGCCCTGCGTCGTGGGCTGCGAGCGCCGCGGGCATGTCGGGCGACTGACAGCCGACGCGCGGTGCTGGCTGGCCCGTGATCGGAGGCGACGCCGCCCCCGAGGTGGGCGCGTACATGGCGACGCCCTCGTACGTCCAGTTGCGGTCGCTCGAGCGCAGCTTCTGGGCTTCGTCGGCGTTGGCGGTGTAGAAGTGCTTCTCGAAGCCCGGGCTCCAGAACCGATGGACCGCGACCGTCCCCTCGGTCTGCTGCGCCGCGGCGCAGAACCGCACGCCCTCGTAGGTCCAGTTGCGGTCGGTGCGGCGCACCTCGTCGGCCTCGGCCGCGTTCATCGTGTAGAAGTGCGACGTGTAGGCGGATGACCAGAATCGGTGCACGGGCGAGGTTCCGGCCGGGCAGGCGCCCGACGCGAGCGGCCAGACCCGGAAGTCCGTTCCCTCGTACGTCCAGTTGCCGTCGTTGCTGTGCAGGCCCTGCGCCTCGGAGTGGTCGAGCGTGTAGAAGTGGGCGTTCTCGTACCCCTGGCTCCAGAACCGGTAGATCGGGCGGCTCGAGCTCGGGTCGGGCGAGGCGCTCGCGGCGGCGGCGGGCGCGACCGTCACGCTCGGCGCGACCATCCCGCCGAGCAGGATGGCGGCCGCGAGTCTGCTCGCGAGCCTGCGGATCACGGAACCCGGCTTCCGCCCTCGTGCACGTGCTCGCCCCCGCGCTGCGCGCGCCATCCCCCCGGAAGTCATGATCCCGATCGTATCGACGGGCCGATGGCGGAGGGGAACGGAGCGACCCGGGCACCCGAGCGGATGGCGCGGGCCGGCTGCGGCGCTACGGTGCGCCTTCCTCCACCGCGGGACGGCAGTCGGCGAAGGCCGCGGGCAGGAAGAACTCCTGCAGGTGCGTCGCCACCTCGGCGCCGTCGCCCGCCTCGAACGCGCGCTTCAGCTGCGAGATGGTGGGAGCCACGTCGATGTCGTGGCTCGGCCCCGTGCGCACGACGTGCCCGACGTGGAACAGCAGCGTGATGCGGGCGGCGTTCCACGCTTCGAGAAGGTGCTCGTTCTCGGCGGCGCGCGCGAGCGCGCTGACGAAGCGGGTCGAGCTCAGGAGCAGGTCGCGCGGTTCGGCCGCTGCGACCAGGGCCGCCAGCTCGGCGGACGCAGCCGCGTGCATCGTCGTGCCGGCGAGCTTCGGGATGGCGACCCGCGCGACGCCGCCCGCGAGATAGGCGGCGAACTCCGCCGCCGCCTTCGTCGATGCCGTCGTGACCGGGGCGACGCGCGTCCAGCGGCTCGCTTCGACGTCGACGAGTCCGAGGGGAACGAGGCGTCGGATGGCCTCGCGCACGGGCATGCGCGAGATGTCGAGCTCCTGCGCGATCTCCGCGAGCTCGAGGGCCTCGCCGGGGGAGTAGCGCCCCTCGCAGATCTCACGCGCGAGATGCTGGAACACGCTGTCGGTCAGGGACTCCGTGTGGGCGCGGATACGCGGCTGCATCACATCGACTCCTTCGCAGTCGCACTCGGGTATGCGACTGAAGGTACGGCCCCTGCGACACTTCGCGCACGGGGTTGTTAGGGTACGAACATATTGGCATAATCCCGGCGCGTGGCGCCGGATCTGTCGGGTTTCTGTCGCGTTGCCCGCTCAGATTGGCCGATAGGGCGCCTCCTGCACGGCGTGTGCCAACACGAGCTTCAGCGCGAGCATGACGGGAAGCCACCCCCACAGATCCGGACTCGGGATGTATGCGGCGGCCATCGCGACGAGTGCGCACCACGACAGCGCGACGGGACGCTCGAGGTACAGCGGTGCGGTTCTGACGAGAGCCACTCCCGCCAGCACGGCGAGATACCACCCGAGCCCCCACCACCACATGTGCGGAGGGAAGAGGACACCGACCACGATGGGCTGAACATGCAGCGCGGCGAAGGAGATGGGGGCGTTCACGATGCTGCTGAGCCGCGACCGCCGGCCAGCCGGCGGCGGGCCGAAGTGGTCTCGCTTGGCCGAGTTCAAGCCGTTCGCCACGACGCCGCCGACGATGTCGAGGGCGATGATCGCGGCGAGGGCATCGTGTCCGATGGTCCAACCGGCGTCCGCGGTATGGGCTGCGAGCACGAGAACGATGGCTCCCAGCGCGCCGACGACAATCGGCAGCGTCTTCTCGGAGCGGGTCGCGCCTGAGCCGAACAACGCGTCGCGTCCGCCGGACGGCGCCGACCAGTCGATGCGTGCGCTCTTCTTCTCATCGGGCATCGGATACCTCCGGACTGTTCGACAGACTCGCGTTGATCCTCGCGCGGGGAGGCTCATCTCCTGTCCCGCGGTCGGCTTCGGTCTCCGGCCTCGCCGCGCAGGGTCATGAGGGAGCTCTCCGCGATGGCGATGACGCGCTCGCTGTCGTCGACGATCTCGCAGCGATAGTGGGCGATCGTCTGCCCGGCGTGAACGGACGCGGCGGATGCCGTGAGTGTCGCTGTCCACACAGGACGCAGGAACCGTACGGTGAGTTCGATCGTCGCGAAGGACTCGCCGGGTTCGATCACCGTCGAATGCGCGGTGCCGATCGCCGCGTCGGCGAGCTCCGCGATGGTTCCGCCGTGGACGGTCCCCTGCTGATTGCCGTGGATGAGGGGATCCACCGTCATGCGCACCGCCGCTTCCCGAACGCCCGCGCGCACAACATGGAGTCCCAGCAGTTGCGAGATCGCCGTCGGGTGACGCAGGTGCGTTCGGTCAGCGACGGTGAGTCGGCCGTCGATGTCGCGCTCAAGGTATTCGAGGAAGGGAAGGAGCGCGTCGGCGTCTTCTGGCACGCTCACCACTTGGCCCCGCGGAGTGCGGCGGTTCGCGCCCGGTATGCGCTGATGACGGCGACAATGTCATCGTTGCCGTGGCCGAGCGCGGAGGCCTCGGAGAACAGCCGTGCGCAGTCGTTCAGCAGGACGGCTTCGATCCCCTTCCCTGCCGCGGACGCCGTGACGAGCTCCGCGTTCTTGAGCACATCCGCGACCGCGGCCTGCGCGGAGAAGTCGCGTTTGAGCAGCTTCCCGGACTTCATCTCCGACACCGCCGACGACATCGGCCCTGAAGCAAGGATCGACCCGAGCAGCTCGACGTCGAGCCCGTGCCCCTCGGCGAAATGGAACGACTCGGCGAGGCCCGTGACGAGGGCGATGAGGAAGACGTTCACGGCGAGTTTCATCTGCATCGCCTCAGGAGGCGTTCCGCATCGATAGACGCTCCCGCACGCCGGTCGCAGCATCTCAGCGACCTCGCCTATCGCCTCCGGATCTCCGGCGAGGAGGCCAACGAGTTGCCCGGACAACGCCGGCTGTCGCGATCCGGACACCGGTGCCTCCACGTATCGGCCGCCGGCCCTCTTCACCCGGTCGTTCAAAGCGGCGGAGTGCGCCGGCGAGACGGTGCTCATCTGCACCAGGGTGCGTTCGCGGAGCCGACCCTCGTCGAATCTGAGGATGTCGTCTGTCGCGCCTTCGTCGGTGACCATCATGAAGACCGTGCGGCATCGGGCGAACACGTCGGCCGCGGTGCGCGCGACCTCGGCGCCCGCCGCCGCCAGGGGTTCGCATGCGGCGGGAGTGCGGTTCCACACGACGAGGGGCTGTGCCGTGAGCAGTCGCGATGCGATCGCCGAGCCCATGAGGCCGAGGCCGATGAATCCCGCCGCTTCAGATGCCGTTTCCGCCATCGACTGTCCCTCCGCGTTCGCTCCGTGTCGATGCATGAAGCACACGACATCTGGCATGTGCGCCGCGAGGGCCAATTTCAGAAGCTGGACTCGCTCGAAGACCAAGGACTCGCGAGCGCGTGGCCGGTCCACGAGGTCGATATTGGACGTCGGGTTCGTACCAGCGCGATCAGTAGCCTGCGTGTCATGTGCGCAGACGTCGTGATCTCCTCACTCGCCAGTTCAGAGGATGCCCTCGCGTTCCGGAGCTTGAACGAGGAGTGGATCTCCCGTCTCTTCACGATCACCGAGGAGGACCGACGAGTGCTCCGGGGGCCGGTCGAGCGCATCATCCGCCCCGGAGGGGATGTGCTCCTCGCCCGCTCGTCCGCGTCCCCGGAGATCGTCGGGTGCGTGGCCGTCGTGCCGCACGGGGGAGGCGTCTTCGAGCTCGCCAAGATGGCGGTCGCGCCGCCTGCGCAGGGGGCCGGGTTGGGTCACCGACTCGTCGAACGTGCGCTCGCCCGCGCCAGGGAGCTCGGTGGGACGCGCGTCTTCCTCGGGACGAGCACGCGTCTCGCCACTGCCGTTCGCATCTACGAGGCAGCGGGATTCGAGCGGATCTCGCGAGACGACCTTCCCCTAGACGACTACTACGAGAGGGCGGACCTTCTGATGCAGCTGGAGCTCGAGCGGAGAGATCACGCCGACGCCGGCGAAGGCACGGCCGACCGCTCAGACGACGGACGGCTGCCGTAGCGTTCCTGCGTTCACCGCCTCGTGGGAGACGAGCTGGCTCCACGCCTCGGCGAGCATCTGCACTCCCTCCGACAGATCGGCGATCGGGGAGGTGAACGGCAGTCTGAGATTGCGCTCGAACGCCCCATCGATGGAGAACTTCGGACCGGCGACGAGTGCAAGCCCGCGAGCGTCGCAGAGGCTGGCCAGCGCCGAGCTCACCGGCCGGTCGAACTGCACCCAGAGGGAGAGACCGCCGTGCGGGTGCGGGATCGTCCACTCGGGGAGATGCTCCGTCAGGAGCCGCGTCAGCACGGCACGGTGCTCGACGAGGAGGGCACGTCGGTGCTCGAGCAGCTCGGGCATGGCCGTCACGATCTCCCGGCCGAGCAGCTGCTCCATCTGCGGCGTCCCCAGGTCACCCGCGGGGCGAGCCTGCGCGAGACGCCGGATCATGGCGGTGTCGGCCCGGATCCAGCCGAGTCGGAGTCCACCCCAGATCGACTTGCTCAGCGAGCCCACGGTGATGATGCCGGAGCCGTCCGACGATGAGTGGCGTTGCGCGTGCCGGGCGAACGGACCGTCATCCCATCCCCGGTCGATGTCGAGATCGGCGGTCGTCTCGTCGATGACGAGAGTGGTCCCGAACGTCCTGGCTGTCTTCGCGATGATCTCCCTGGCGTCCGGCGGCAGAGAGGCGCCGGTCGGGTTCTGGAAGTCCGGCACCACGTACGCGAGTGCTGGTCGGGCGGCCGCGAGGGTGTCCAGCAGGTGCGCGACATCCCATCCCTCCGTCGTTACGGGCGTCGTGACGAGTCGGGACCCCGCTCGTCGAAGCGCATCGTAGGCGTGCGGGTAGGTCGGAGCCTCGATGAGCGCGATATCGGCTCGCGCGAGCACGGTGTTCGCGATCAGGGAGAGGGCGTGCTGACCGCCCATCGTCACCATGATCTGCTCGGGACTGGTCGGGAGCCCACGTCGCGCATAACGCTCTGCAATCGCCTCGCGGAGCGCGAGGTTGCCCAGGAGGTCGAAGCCGGGTCCCTCCAGTGCGTCGACCATCCTCTGACCAACACGGGCGAGGATGTCGCGCAGCCCGTCGACGGGCGGTGGCACGGCCCGCGCGAAGTCGATGGTGCGGGCTGTCGCGGTCGCTGTGCTGCCCGGGAGGACGGCGCGGCTGCCTGAGCCGCGCTGGCTGATGACATAGCCGGCTTCTCGAAGAGCCTGGTACGCCGCGACGATGGTGGTGCGGCTCCTTCCCGTCTGCGCGGCGAGGTCCCGTTCGGAGGGGAGGCGTGTTCCGACCGTGATGCGGCCGTCCGTGATGAGAAGCCGGATGCGCTCGGCCAGAGCGTCGTACGCGGGCCGCGAAGGATCGAGGTCGCCGAGCATGCCGATGAGGCTGTGCGCAGAGAGCCGATGCGCGACGTGACCTGTCATCGGTCCAGTTTACGAAAGTGGCGCTTCTTCTCGATCGAATGCTGTCGATTGGATTGATCCCCATCGGATGCCGAACGAGGAGCGGTCATGAACGGACGACATCTCGCGACGTTGCAGGAGCTTCCTGGCCTGCTCGAGCGCTTCTGCATCGCGTGCATCTGCAGGGAGGAGATCCGCGGCACGGGAAGCTGCTCGGGGGTCGGGACGGAGCAGACCGCGATCGAACTCCTCGTGTCGCCGTCAGCCGTGATCACCTTGATCCTCGTCGTCGGAGTGGCGCTCGCGATCGGGGCTCGCTCGTGGCGTGGCAGGACGCGCGGCGCCGCTCAGCGTTCGGCGACGTCGACCCGTGTGGACGGATCCAAGACGTGACGCGGCAGCCGGACTCCCCGCACGATCCCGTTGGCGGGCGTCGCGCCATCCATCACGTCGGGAGCGAGGTCGCACGCGTGCTTGGTCTCCGTGCGGAAGAGCTCGCGACGATCGACCGCGTGCGGGGAACGGCGTCTTGGGAATCGCGGTTGAGAGTCGACGAGCTGGCGTATGACAGCGTGGCGCTCGCCTCCCTGGCGATCGCGCTCGTCGGCGTCGAGCGCGGCAGTGTTCGACGCGAGGGTGCTCTTGTCGCACTTGACGCTGCGCGGGTGCGCGCGTCGTTCGGCAGCGAGAAGGTCTTCGCCGTCGACGGTGAAGCCCCGACGATCTGGGCGCCGCTCTCTGGGTTCTGGAGAGCCGCCGACGGGTGGGTGCGGACGCACGGCAACTACGGGCATCATGCCGAGCGCCTCGCGCGGCTGCTCGGGCTGGGGCGGGTCGACGACCGAGTCGGAGCGGCCTCGGCGATACGGTCGTGGTCGCGCTTCGAGATCGAGAGCCGCGCGAACGAAGCGGGAGCGCTCGCTGTCGCCGTGCGCGATGTGGCGGAGTGGCACGATCACCCTCACTTTCCGACCGTTCACGACCGCCCCATCATCCGATTCGAATCACGGGGAGCGGCGGCACCTCGTGCATGGAGCGACCGTGCGCGGCGACCGCTCTCGGGCGTTCGCGTGCTGGATCTGACGCGCGTGATCGCGGGCCCGGTTGCCACGCGCGACCTCGCGCTCGCCGGCGCCGAGGTTCTCCGCATCGACTCGCCTCGACTTCCCGAAGCGGCATGGCAGCACCTGGACACGGGGCACGAGAAGCGCTCCGCGCTTCTCGACTTCCACGAGGCGGCCGACTTATTGCGGCTCGAGCGTCTGCTGGCGGACGCGGACGTCGTCGTTCACGGCTACCGTCCTTCCGCGCTCGATCAGTTCGGTCTTGATGCCGAGAGCCTGCACCGCCGGTTTCCTGGACTCGTCGTCGCGCAGCTCTCGGCATGGGGAGCGGACGGCCCGTGGGGGAGAAGACGCGGATTCGACAGCCTCGTGCAGGCCGCGACCGGAATCGCGATGCTCGAAAGCGCGGATGGCGTGACGCCCGGCGCTCTTCCGGTCCAAGCCCTCGACCACGCGACGGGTCACTTTCTCGCGGCCTCCGTGGCCACAGCGGTGCGGGCACAGCGCTCTTCGGGCGGATCGTTCGAGGTTCACATCAGCCTTGCCCGGATCGCGCAGGAGCTCGTCGCCTCCGGGGCTGCGGATGGCGGCGCGCCACGGGCGCCGTCGCAGCCCCTGAGCTCCGTGCAGGTTCCGCTCGCCGCCTCATCCGAAGCCGCAGCGGCAATCGTCACCTGCGCGCCGCCGGTGCTCGGGTTCCCCGGCGCTCCCAGAGAGTATCGCTCGCCTCTGCATGCCTGGGGAGGAGATGCTCCGCGTTGGGTGGATCATCTCCTCCCCAGGAAGGGAAGACAACGTGCACTCTCACAATGACGAAGCGACGTTCATGGTCGCCGCTGCGCTCCGCGCGGGCGGCGGCGTGACCCACGGCTGGACGGCGATGAAGGCGATCGCCGAGGGGGACTGAGGTGCCGCAGCACGACGACTGTTCGGATTCTCCGTTCGGCTGACGAACGAGCTTCAGGACGCCACTCCGTCACTAGCTTGAAGACAGGGCGCTCGGGCTGGGGAGCCGAGCGCCCTTGATCTGCCGACGCACAGCAGGAATTGCGAGACGGGAACGAGGCCGAGACATGCGACGAAACAGGAATCTGGTCCTGGCCGGAGCCGTAGGCGCCGCGATCATGACTCTGGCGTCATGCGCCGCGCAGCCGGAGCCCCCGGCGACCGCGGTCTACATCGAGGGCGATTGGCAGTGCGTGACGGGCGCCGACAGCGAGGTAGCCCAGGACAAGTACACCTATCACCTGCGTGTTGAGCCGTCGTCGATCTCCGTCGGCGCAGCTCCGACCGGTGAACCGCTGACCTGGAGCCACTACGACTACTCTCTGAGCAAGGACGGCACGCTCACGACCTCTCCGCAGGAGGGCGGCTCGGGATGGGCCATCTACCTGCCCGAGGAGCTCTCATACGATTCCGTGAACACCACGCGCATCGTCGAGGGCTGGTCGGAGAACCTGGAGATCGCGCTCAGCCCCTCGGAGGCGTCTTGGACGACCAGCACCGGTCTCGAGTGGGTGTGCAGCAGGGGGACGTTCGAGGATGACGGCAACACGTTCGTCCCGGAGGAAGGGTGAACCGAACCCAGCCGTGAGATCGGCGCAGAACGGTCCGCAGACGGATGATCAGCGAGGCCCTGCGTTGATCATCGCTGCGACAGTTCGCGTCAGCCATTCGTACGCGGGCAATCGGTCGGCGGTGTACTCGGTGCCGTCTGTGTGGACGAGCAGATTCTCTGCGTAGTCGACGACCAGCGGATAGAAGGCCGATTCCTCGGTGAGGTGTCGTTGGACCTCTACGACTGGTTGTCCCTTCGTGACCCCTCCGAGGAATCGGGGCAGGAGAGACCCTCGGTGGCTGGTCGTCGTCGAGCATGGGCGCACAACGTCGTCGTACAGCGCGAGTCGGCCGATGGGGAGAACTCGCGTGCGGTGGACCTTGTCGATCAACTCCACGCCGTGATGACCCGCTCCGTAACCATGGCTCAGGGTCACCACCGGCAGAGTTTGGAATCCTCGCTCGTGGAGCAGATGCAGCGCGGAGCGGAACTGAGCGCGGAACTCAGCATGGAGCGCACGCCGCTGTTCAGACCGTCGTAGGTCGAGAGCACGAGAATGATCAGCCTGGTCCGCGAAGCCTTTCAGATGCCGGGAGACGTCGTCTTCGAAAGCCGCCGGCGACATGTCAGCCCTGCATCTCGATCGAGAAGACGCAACGCTTGTTGACGACACCCACCCGATAGGCCGCCCACTCTCCGTCGCCCGGACCGGTGAAAACCACGTAGAAGTCGGGGATGGCGGCGTCCTCTTCGACGGGTTCCTCCCGCACTTCCCAGCTCCATCCGTCCTGAGAGGCGAGTGACTCGATCGCCACGTCGAGATCGCTGCTGGAGATGTTCCCGTCGCAGTACCACGCCGACTCGGTTGCGTAGGAGGGGAATCCCGCCTCACCCCAATCCCGCAGGAACTCGGGTCCCGAGTCCGCTTCGCTCACGACCACAGGTTCGGCGAACTCGACCCGAGCGGCGAGTTCGGCCGCGATCGCATGCAGGGCGTCGTACGCAGCCTGATCCGTGAACGAAGAGGGGAGCACGGGAGTGCACTCGGTCGAGATGTCGCACGACGTCTTGAGCTGCAGGTCGAAGTACGGAACCGAAGCCCAGACGCCGTTGTATCGGGTGTCGCCGAGGAGCGATCCGCCGCCGCACCCGCCCTCCGGCTCGAAGACAGCAAGCGCGTCCGCTGTCGTGCTGAGACCGGGGCCCGCGCAGTAGTTCGCGATGCGCTCCGGGGCCGCATTCTTCTCGAAGTCGACGTGCACGATCACATCGAGCTCGGTGCTGAGATCGTCGAGCTGCGGAAACAGCGTGTCGAGCGGGATGTCCGACCACGCGCACGCGATCTCGCTCTCTCCCTCGGTGCGTGAGGTATTCAGGTAGAGCCCCGCGGAGAAGGGCTCGATCAGCCCCTCGATCGACGCGCAGTCGAACCCGTCGGGGAACCCGACCGGAACGAGACCATCCGCTGAGCTGCCCTGCGCGGACTCAGCTGAGCCGCCCTGCGCCGGCTCGGCTGCCCCGCTCTGCTCCGGAGCGGCGTCGGTCGACTCCTCGGCCACGGGAGCCGTCCGCGGCGCGCAGCCGATGACCGTGGCGCCGGCGCACAGGAGAGCGACGACCGAGATCACCGGCCGGACGCGACCCGCCGACGCCGCGATCGACGGAACGGGCCACGCCCGAGGGCGCGACGGCTCCGGCGATGCGTGCCGGGTGCTGATCAGTTCGCTTTCCATGCGGCGTCCATCCGTCAGCGACGGGCGCCGCGCGCTCGCATGCCCAGGCGGATGGCCGTCGCACCCACGGCGACCGCGACCGTCGCGAGGAACGCCAGCCACGGCTGCTGCGCGCCGCCTGTCGGGGCGAGCGGACGGTCCTGCTCCTCTGCCTTCGGATCGCGGGGCCCGTCGGCGCCGCTGTCTGCATTCCCCTCCGGAGCGGTCGGAGGCGTCGACGGCTTCTGCTCGGGCTCGGTGAGCTGCTCGGGCTCGGCGGACTGCTCGGGCTCGGCGGGCTGCTCGGGCTCGGTGGGCTGCTCAGGCTCCGAAGGCTGCTCAGGCTCCGAAGGCCGCTCGGGCTCGACCGGCTGCTCGGGGGCCGCGAACGTGAAGGCCCACTGGGTCTCGGCCTCCGACGGGAACGCGTAGCCCTCTTGCGGAACCGCCGTGATGATCACGTCCTCGGTCAGCGTGAGCGTTCCCGGAGCGACGAGCTCACCATCCGAGTCGCCGGACCGCACGATGTAGTCGACGCCCGGGACATCCGGGATCGTGACCGAGTTGCCGTCCTGAGACGGTGCGGGCGGAGTGACGAGCGTGACCGGCGGCTCCGCCGGCGTGTAGGTGAACTGCCAGCTCTGCTGCGACCCCTCCGCGAACGCGTACCCCGCGGTGGGCACCGCGACGACGGTCAGATCCTGCTCGAGGACGAGGTCTCCCGGCTCGAGCGCGTTGCCCTTCTCGTCCTGATATTCCACGCCCTCGGCCTGCGGGATCGTCACGACGTTTCCCTGTTGCGTCGGGGCAGGCGGCGTGATGACGACGATCTCGTGGTCGTAGGTCCAGTGCGTCGGGACGGGCTCGTTACGGATCCCGAAGTCGAAGACCTTCCGCTCATCCGTGAACGACAGCACCCGCATGCCGCCTTCGGGAATCTCCACGACCCCTGAGGAGGGCGTCAATGCGAGATCGCGGCCTTCGTGGTCCCAGCACCCGACGAAGTGGCCCATGTCGATGAAGCATCCGACCTCGTGACCGTCGATCAGCCGGGGCACAGCGAAGTACGACACGCCCTCCAGAGCGGGCAGCGTCAGCTCGTTGCCCTCGCGGGTCGGCTCGGTCGGCGGCACCTGGCAGTGCGCTGTTTGCGTCCAACTGTCGGTGTACCCGTCCGTGTCGATGAGGAGCGCGACACCGCGATCGTCGATGGGGACCGCGATCTCACCCCAGGTGCCGGGCGTCACATTCAGAGAGCCGGTCCAGATGACGATGGCGGGGTCGAGCGCGTCGAGGCTGCTCGGGGTGTCGGCGAGGGCGACGGCGGTGACCGCCACCTCCCCGCCGCCCACGAAGTCGTCGGACAGAGCCACGGTGAGCGTGGCCACTCCCGTGCCGTCGACCCCGCACACGACATGACCGGGAAGGTCGGTCCACGTCGTCGGGCCGGACTCGAAGGGGTCGAACGGCAGGCCAGGCGGGACGCCCGGCTCAGCAGCATGTGCGGGAGCGCCGCTGACGAGAACGGCGAGAGCCGCGGTGACGGCAACGCCGAGCGCGGTGCGGGCAGAGGTCTTCACGGTGGGTTCATCCTCGGATTCGGGGGACGATGAGCGTCTCGGTGGCCGGATGGCCGGAGGCGACTGCCGAGAAAGCTACTTGCGAGGGCCGACCCGGGAGAACGAGTTCGGCCGGATCGGGAAATTCCGGCCACGCGAACAGCCGTCGACCGTGCCGACGGCCGCGTTCGCAGCGTTGCCGGTGCGTTCGGATGCGTACGGACGGAAAATCCGGACGGCGTCCGACACCCCATGGGCGCGACGTGTGAGCGCTCTCGTGCGTCACACGTCACATCGCCGCCTGCGGCATGCGCCAGAATGATGCCCATATACCGGGGGAGCTCTGCACGGGCACCCCCTTGACACGGCACATCCGATGGCAGACGGAGTCGCGATGAACCCCACACCCTCCGACACAGGCCCAGTGCATAGCGTCGACGTCGATTCCGTCGCGGCGTTCGCGAGCGACCTGAAGTCGTTCAAGGAATCCGCGGTCGGGGCCGAGCCGCTGCGCGCGCTGAGCGCGAAGACCGGCATCTCGACGAGCGTGCTGTCTGAAGCGTTCGCAGGGCGCAAGCTGCCGACAGAGAACACCGTGCGCCGCATCGTGGATGCGCTCGGCGGCGACCGCGCCGAGTGGGTCGAGCGACGCGCGCGTCTCGATCCCCGCCGCGGCGCCGGCCGGGAGGAGGCGATGGAGACGCCATCCGCTCCCGACGCGCCGACCCGGCCCGCTCTGCTCAAGCGCCCCGTGTCCTTGGGTGCGCTGCTGCTCGCAATGGCTCTGACAGCCGTCATCGCGGTCGCCGGGTCGCTCTCCATCGCGTCGCTGATCCTTCCCCAGGCCTCGACGGCGCAAGCGGAGCCCGGGCCAGAGGCCACCTATCTTCCGATCGAGAACGGAGTCGACCCGATGCAGACGGTCTGCAAGGAGGACGCGGTGCTCGCCGGGGGAGACGAGTTCCTCGACGGCGCCGTGCTGGTCGAGATGATGTACTCGACGCACTGCATGGCCGTCTGGGGTCGCGTCACGCGCTACGACGGTCTCGCCTCGGGCAACTCGATCTCGCTGACCATCTACCCGCGCGACGACCCCGAGAGCGATCGCAATCAGACGCGCACCGACTCCGACCTCCAGTCCCTCTACACGACGATGCTCATCGAGCCCGATGTCGAGGCGCGGGTCTGCGGTGTGGCGACGGTGACCGTGGACGGCGAGGAGTTCGTTCAGCCGAACCCGGTCTGCATCTGACATGCCCGTCCGGCCGTCTGCGCGCGGTGCTCCCTCGAGGGCGCATGGGGCTCCGCCGCGCGCCGACAGCCTCGAGGCGTTCGCCTCCGATCTCCGGGAACTGCGCTACGAGGCGGGGTATCCCACGCTGCAGGCGATCGCGCGCCGAGCCCATGTCTCGAAGAGCGTCGTGTCAGACGCTCTCGCGGGGGCGAAGCCGCCGACCGCCAACACGGTCGAGCGTCTTGCCGTCGCGCTGGGCGCCGACCCGGCGCCGTGGGTGGCGCGGCTCGACGCGCTTCGCGCATCGCGGCTGCGCTCGCCGGGCACGGCGACCCATGAGGCCGTCGGCAGCCCGGGGCGTTGGCGTCCCATCCTGATCGGGCTCACGGTGTCGGTTGCGCTGCTCGTCGCCGCGAGCGGATGGATGGCGCAGCGAACGGCGTCCGGCGCGCCGGCGATGCGCGAGGTCACCGAGGTCCTGCCCCTCAACGGAGGCTCTGCGCACCTCAGCGGCTGCGACGAAGACGGCGAGGTCGTCTCCTCAGCCGCGCGAGCCGACGGGGCGGTCCGTGTCGAGCTTCTCCGTTCGCCGCGGTGCAGCGCGATCTGGGGGCGCGCGACGATCTCGGAGAAGCAGGTGGGGGAGCTGCGCATGGAGGTCTACCCGGAGGGTGACCGCTACGGAGGGCTCACCCAGCATTCGTCCGCGCAAGAAGACGGCACCGTCGCGACGACACTGCTCGTCCGGTTCGTCAAGGAGACGGCCGCGTGCGGCATCGCGACCCTCATCGAGCCCGACGGGCGGCGCACCGCCCTGAATCCCCCGCTCTGCCTGGAGGGTGAGGAATGAGCGGCATCTCACTGCCGCAGGAAGCACAGCGCGCGCCTGGCGCACAGCCCCGCACGAGCGGCGGACGCGAACCGAGCCACCCCCGCCGCGACGTCCAGGGTCTGCGCGCCGTCGCAGTGCTCGCCGTCATCGCGAATCACGCCGTCGGATGGCCCGCGGGCGGGTTCCTCGGGGTCGACGTCTTCTTCGTCATCTCGGGCTTCATCATCACGGCGCTGCTGCTGCGCGAGAGCGACCGCACAGGCCGCATCTCACTCGCCGAGTTCTATCGGCGTCGCGTCCGCCGGATCATGCCGGCGTCGGTTCTCGTGCTCGTCGTCACCGTCGGCGCAAGCTGGGTGCTCCTCGGCGGTGAGCAGGCACGGTCGATCACCCTCGACGCGCTCGCTGCGGTCTTCTTCGTGAGCAACTGGCGATTCGCGGCCGAGGGCACCGACTACTGGGCCGACACCGGCGCCGTCTCGCCGCTCCAGCACTACTGGTCGCTCGGCGTCGAGGAGCAGTTCTACCTCGTCTGGCCGGCCATCCTCATCCTCTGCCTTCTGCTCGCGGCCCGTCGTCGTATGCCCAGCCGTCGCGTCCTGGCGATCGCGCTCGGCGCCATCCTCGTCGGGTCGCTCGCGTGGGGTGCGCTCGAGACGCTGCAGCGGCCCGGCGTCGCGTACTTCTCGTCCCTCACGCGCGCGTGGGAGCTTGCGCTCGGCGCGCTCGTGGCGGTCGGCGCGCCGCTGCTGGCTCGATTGCGCGACGCGTGGCGCCCGCGGATCGTCTGGGTGGGTCTCGCCGCCCTCGCGTTCGCGCTCCTCACCAGCGGCAGCGAGGGAATGCCCATGCCCGGCGCGCTGCTCGCCGTGGTCGCGACGGCCATCGTCATCGCCGGCGGGACCGGCGGAAGAGAGCCCGAGATCTGGCCCCTCACGAATCGCGCTTCCACGTATGTCGGAGACCTCTCGTTCTCGCTCTACCTGTGGCACTTCCCGGTCGTGGTGTTCCTCGCGCCGCGGTTCGATGCGCACGAGCGGAAGTTCCTCGTGGTCGTGCTCGTGGTCACGCTCGTCCTCGCGGTCGTCACATATCACCTGGTCGAGAACCCCGTACGGCGGTCGGCATGGCTCGCGCGAGGCAGCGGGCGGATGGTCTGGGTCGCGACGATCGGGGGAGTCGCGCTGCTGATCGCGGGGCTTGTCGCCGCGGGAGCGGTGCGACCTCCTGCACCGGCGGCCGCCGCGGCGGAGCCTACGGCGATCACCTCGCGGGCCCAACTTGACGGACTGCTTCGCGACGCGCTCGCCGCAACCGCGTGGCCCGCTCTCGACCCGGCCCCGGCTGACGTCGCGGTGCAGGGGATGCCGGAAGAGGACGGCGCCGGCTGCTCGAACGTGGATCTCGCCGACCCGTCGGCGTGCTGGTTCCCCCACGAGGGGGCAGAGCGCACGGCTGTCGTCATGGGCGACTCGACGGGCATCGTGCTGCTGCCGATGATCCGCGCCGCGCTCGGAGAGGGCTGGAACGTCAAGGCGCTGACCATGGCCGCCTGCTATCAGGTCGACATCCCGCGCTGGTATGACAACGCGGAGCACGAGCGGACGTGCGAGGAGCATCAGGCAGGAGCCCTCGCCGAGGTCGAGCGCCTCTCGCCCGATCTCATCTTCGTCAGCAACCTGTACACCGGGGTGTGGCATCTCGAGCCGGCGGTCGACGCGCTGGATGGCGGCGGCGTGTATCAGTGGGCGCTCGAGACCGAGCGTCTCGCGGAGCAGCTGAAGAAGGTGACCGACGACGTCGTCTTCGTGCAGTCGCCCCCGCGCCGGGAGGCGCTCGGGGAGTGCGCGGGCGCCGGGTCAGTGCCAGCTGATTGCATCCACGAGCTCGACGCGCTCTACCGCGAGGTGGCGGAGGGCGAGATGGCAGCGGTGCGGTCTGCCGGCGCGGCGTACGTCACCGTCGAGGAGTGGTTCTGTGCGGATGGTCGCTGCCCGGCTTTCGTGGGCACGACGCCGACGATGCGCGACGAGATGCACGTCACACGGCAGTACGCGGAGATGCTGGCGCCGCTGCTGCGGGAGAAGCTGGAATCTGCCGGCGTACTCGCCCTCCTCTAGAGGTGTGAAGCAAGGGCCGAGCAGCGCAGACTCAGGCGCTACTGAGGACTGCGCTTCATGCAGTCGCAGTTAGGGCCGCCGGGTTCGCAGATCGAGCTACCAGACCGCTCCCTCACCTCAGGAAGGCGCTGACAGGGGGGAGCGCCTTCCTGAGGTGAGCCGTCTAACGAGCCGACGCGACCGTGCCCGACATGGCGGATGGAATCACTTAATGACCGTTGGGCTGATCGCAGAGAGCGTCGATTCCGTCGCAGGAATCCAAACTCGATACGAGAACTTCGAACTCGTCTTGTAACGAAGTGTGGCGACCCCGTTGCGCATCTCGCCGGCGACCACCGATTTCCAAACGTCTCCGATCTTTACCTGCAGCACGATCTTCGGTACCGAGTAAGCCACCCAGGAAGGATAGACGGTTGGGTCGTACCGAGTGCCCTTGATGGACGCGATCGTGTACCCGTTGCTCCTCGTCAGCGAGGAGATTGAGGCTTTCGCCTTGGTGCGGACGTAGAATGCTGAAGACGTCGTATCGATGCCTGAGTAGTAGTTCCAGTCACCCTCGACAGTCGAATTCCATTCCGAGGGGCCTACGGTGAATTTTCCGTAACCCTGACTCGGGCAATAGAGGTGGCGATCCTGCTTGACGTCGCTACTGCCCCCGAAGAAGAGACTCCCCACGACGCCCGCGCCCTTCGTGACGTCGGTCGTCGCGGACCAGTAGTCCGTTCCAGGGCGAAGGCTGACAGCGATGGAAACGGTGACGTACTGGCAATCCGGCGTCGACACGTTGACATTGCGTGGCGCGATCTTGGTTATGTCTACGTACGGGGACGTGGAGGCCGCCACGCCTTCCGCTGGTTCATGGATTGGTCCTGCCGGGGCCGCTGAGGCGCTTGAAGAGAACCCGAGTGGTGCTGCAAGGAGTATGGCCGCCATGGCCGTCGCGAAGCGATTTCTAAGACGCATTGAGAACTTTCGTGCTGAACGGAGAGGGTCCGGGGCATTCCATGCTGGTCTGCGCCCGTGCGAGCCTAGATTAGCGAAGGGCGCTCGCTGTCTGTGCTTGCGGTTCCAGCACCCAGGTGTCGCCTCACCCCGGCACGCGTCAAGAACGGGTGAGGAACACATCGCGTCCCCAGTGCAGCGAATCCGCACTGGGGACGCGCGGATCGGGCTCGATCACCCGACCCCAAGGTGACGCATTATGGCTGGCCGGAGCAGAGTACCCGCGCATTTCCGAAGACGGCCAGGCTGTCCGCCTCTGAGCCTGTGTCCGCTCCGTACTCGAGGTGCAGCCGGAATGCGCCGTTGGTCTTGATCGCTACACGCTGCAGCGAGCCGATGCCGACCGACCCGAAGTTGTAATTCGTCGAGTCGACGCGAGCGGAGAATGGCCTGCGGGCGCCGGACTCTGAGGAATCATCGAGACCGAGGAACGCTTCGAATCGGATGCACCGGTAGCTGAGGTTGTAGTCGGCGTGGCCGAACCGACTGGCGGGCGCGGGGTCGCCCCACCAAACTTCAGTTCCGACAGATTCAGGCATCGATTTGCCTGCGACCGTATATGGATCCTCATCGTTCCACCGATCCTCACTCACCGGCTCGATTCCGCTCAGGTTGAACCAGCCAAATACGGTCACCTTCTGCGTGTTGCTGTAGGCCTGCTCCGTGTTCGCAGTGGGGCCGGCCACGACACGATAGCTACGTGAACCGACGTCGCGTGCGGTCGCTGGAATATAGAAAGTTCGCGAGCTCGGCACCTTCGTGGTGGCGACCTGCCTCCACGCGCCGTTCGTATAGGTCTGGAGCGCCACCGTCTTCCCGACGAGGCCGGGTGAGGTGCGGCCGGTGAACGTCATCTTTTGGCCGACTGTGGGTGTGAGAGTCGAGACCGCGGTGATCTTGACGATCGGCTTCACCTTGACGACAGTCGTGTTGCTCGTCGAAGCTCCGTACCTGCTCGTACCCGTGTAAACCGCGCGGAATTCTCGATTGCGCTGGAGTTGTCCGACGCGGAGCGTCGCGAGTCCCTTGTAGTTCGTCGACACAGTTGCCGCGGTCCGCCACGTGCTGGCTCCAACTTCGCGCTGTTGGATCTGCACCTGCTGATTTGCAAGGGCCTTTCCGCCGGACGTGGTTAGTACTGCCTTAACGTTCGTGGCGCGTCCCGCATCGACCGGGGAGTGGGATACCCCGGCTGTCAACTTCGTCGCGAAGGTCGCGGCTTGCTCCCCATCGGGTGCTGCCGCGGTGCTCAGGACGGACTCGATCGCGACGGTGGTCGACGGTGTCGCGGCCGCAATCGCAGGAGCAGGCGCGAGCGCGAGTGTAAGTGACGCGATCGCCACCGCTACCGGGAACACTCGTGTCGGGGTGGCCGGACGCATGACAGAGCGACGAGCTTTCATGGCGGACCAAGCGTGGTTTCTCAAGCGCAGAAGCCTTCTCATACTGTTCCTTCAAGCAGCGCGGCTAGAACGGCCGCGGACGTTCGGGGTATCGCTGGCGCGACATGACGAGGCTATTGGGGCGAGTCCCGCGCGAGCCCACTGATCCGTTGTTCGAGCTGTTCGGCTTCTCCGGATGTATCCGGTACAGCGCTGCGTGGCCGGCGCATCCGAGCGGGATCGCTCCCGACCGATGGGCCTGACCCGCCTGCCGACCACCCGTCTCTTGTGTTCCGCCGACGTCTCCCCCATGAGATGAAGTCCTGTGCGCCTGGACCCGCCGTCGATCATGGCGTCCATGAAGCGCTCAGAAGGCTCTGGCCATGTCCCGCTAGAGTTGCGGAGTGACAGGAGACACAATCTCGCGTGGGCTTCGCGGTGGTGGAGCTACCGCGCTGTCTCAGGTGGTAGGGGTCGTCATCCAGATGGCGAGCGTCGTCATCCTCTCGCGAATGCTCGCGCCGACCGACTTCGGGCTCATCGCGATGGTCGCCGTGTTCGTTTCAATCGGTGAGTTGGTGCGAGACTTCGGTCTGCCGACAGCGGCACTCCAAGCCCGAGAGCTCAGCCATGCTCAAGCGAGCAATATGTTCTGGGGAAACGTCGTGCTCGGTGCCTCCGCAGCCGCATTGTTGGTGCTGTCGGGCCCGGCGCTAGTTCTCTTCTATAACGAACCGCGGCTCGGAGCGATCGTGCCCGCGATGGCCGGTGTCTTGTTCCTGAACGGCCTCCAGGCGCAGACTCAGGTCCATCTCGCCCGCGCCATGAGGTTCGGAACGCTTGCCTTGACCAGCGTCGGCGCAAGCCTGGTCGGCTTGGCCTTCGCTGTCGTGGCGGCCGCCCTGGGGTGGGGGTACTGGGCTCTTGTCATTCAGCTGGTCGCGGCATCAGCAGCGCTCTTGGTCGCCCGCTGGATAGCTTCACGTTGGATTCCAGGTCTCCCTCACCGGGGGCATGGTACGAAGGCCCTTCTGCAAGTCGGAGGGAACTTCGGTGCGGCCCAACTGCTCACTCGGATTGCGACGAACATCGACACAATAGCGATCGGTGCACAATGGGGCGCATCGGACCTGGGTTACTATAATCGCGCGTTTCAGCTCCTAAATATTCCAATTTCCCGGGTTCTGGGACCTCTGACCCAGGTTGTGGTGCCTACTCTGAACCGCGCGCGCCGCGAGGGACAGTCTCCGATGGGCTTGTTGCTGAAGATTCAGTTCGCGCTCGGCAGCGCCTTAGTGTGGGTGTTCCTCGTCACTGCCGCAACCGCAGAATCGCTCATTCCGCTTGTTCTCGGAAGCCAGTGGACGCCTGCGGTCGTCTATTTTCAAATACTCGCCATCGGTGGTTGCTTCAACGTGCTCTCGTTTGTCAGCTACTGGGTGTTCATTGTGGAGGATCAGAGCCGAGAACTCCTCCTTTACAACCTGGTCACGAAAACGCTCGTAATTGTTCTCGTGATCGCCGCATCATTCTGGGGGGTCGAATATGTGGCGTGGGCATATTCAGTCGGCCTCGGCTTGAGCTGGCCGATCAACCTCATGTGGCTATCGAAGACAGCGAAGATGGATGGTTGGTCATTCTTCCGAAACGGACTTCGAATGCTCTTCGCTGGACTTGGGGCGTACGTCGTGACCAGCGTCGTGCTGGCAGGAGTGGACGGCGCCAACGACTGGCTGTCGCTGATTCTCGGGGCGACCACCGCGACGGCGAGCTACGTTCTTCTCCTACTCGTTGTGCCTGGGGGAAGGCGGGAATCCGCGCAGTCGATCCGCGTCCTGAAGAGGATGGTGCGTAAGTGATGGGGTTGATCGATGCTTGATGAAAGGATGCGGTGCGAGGTGCCCCTCGTGAGCGTCGTCGTGCCGTTGTTCAATAAGGAACGGGTCGTGGGGCGCGCACTCGACTCGATAGTCCGGCAGACGATCTCTCAATGGGAAGTGATCATCGTCGATGACGGGTCGACGGACGCTTCGCGCGATGTGGTGCGGGATTTTCTCAAAGACGACCGCGTGACATATGTTCATCAAGCGAATGCAGGGCCCGGAGCCGCTCGCAATCATGGAATGAAACTGGCTCGAGCCGATTTCGTCGCGTTCCTCGACGCGGATGATGAGTGGAAACCGCAGTTCCTTGAGGAGGCGCTACAGGTTGTCGCTTCCGATCCCGGTGTGAGCGTTGTGGTAGCCGGATGGTATCGGCCAAGCGATGGCGTGGAGTCGCGCTTCGACCTGCAGTCCCGCGGTGTACTTCCCGGAGCCTGGGGCCTGCGCGAAGGCATGCCGCCATCGAGCTTGCTCAAACGAATGATTGATGCGCTCCATAGCAGCGCCTGCCTGGTGCGCACGGAGACCGCGCGGGAGCTGGGCGGGTTCTATGCGCAAGAGCACTGTACCTTTGGGGAGGACGCCTTCCTGTGGGGGCGCCTGATCTTCTCCGATCGAGTGGTTCATTATCTCGACAAGACTCTTGTCGTGTTTCACACCGATGCGAGCTCGCTCAGCCACGGTCGGGCGGGCGCGTACCCAGTGCCTCCGCTACTGACAAGAAGCGATTTGGTGATCGCAGAAGCACCCCGGGAGCTGCGAGCTGGCATCCGTGCTTACCTTCGCTGGTACGCGGCGTGGGTAGGGCGACGCGCGCTTCAGCAGCGGGCCCCATCGGTCGCGATCGGTGCGGGATTGAGCTGGATCAAGCTGTCCCTCAGATTTCGTGGCGGAAAGGGTGCGTGGAAAGGAGCGAGGGGTGTGAGGTACGCGGAGGAGAACGTCCTCGTCCGGACGTTGCCGCTCGGGAACGCGAATTACGGTGGGATCATCCAGGCCTACGCGCTTCAGCAGGTGATCCGCGAGCTCGGCGGGCGCCCCTGGACAGATCGTACGCGCGCCGACTCTCATGGATTGGTCACCGCGTGGATCCGCCGCCAGCTTGGCAGGCCCTGGGCGTTGCGGATTCCGGCGCGGATTGTTGGAAAGGCGCGACACAGACAGTGGGAGCGAGAGTCCATTCATGGAGTGGTCGCGGCGCCACTGCTTGAATTCGTCAAGTCCGATATTGACACTGTCCGCTTGTATCGAGGTGGGCGACCGCGGAACAAGGTCGCGCGAAGCTTCCGTCGATTCGTCGTGGGGAGCGACCAAGTCTGGCGTCGAGCATACGGGGACGTGCGCTCGTACCTCTTTGACTTCGTCCACGGGTCTGATGTTCGAATCGTTTCTTACGCCGCGTCCTTCGGACACGACAATCTTGACGAGTATGGTCCGGAGCTAATCCGGCAGTCGGGTGCGCTGGCGAGGAGGTTCGACGCCATCTCGGTGCGTGAGGACTCGGCGGTCGACCTTTGTGAACGCGAGTGGGGCGTCTCCGCACAGCACCACGTTGACCCGACGATGCTGCTTCCCAAAGCGCACTACGATCGACTGGCGCTGAGGGCTCGACGCGAACGTGTCTCGATCGAGCTCTTGGCGTACGTTCTAGATCAGAGTGAGGCGATGCAGGACAGCGTCAGCGCCGCTGCGGACTGTCTCGGGGCCGCGATCACGCCTCTCATGCCGCCTGCACCGAGCAGCTACCGAGAGCTGTCCGTGAACCCTGAACCGTATCTGCGACCGACAATGGAGGACTGGCTCAGTTGCTTCCAGGACGCTCGCTTCGTTATCACGGACTCCTTCCACGGGACTGTATTCGCAATCCTGAACGAGAAGCCGTTCATTACGGTTGCGAACGCGAAGCGCGGTGCAACCCGAATGGAATCGCTCTTGCGGACCTTTGGGCTTGAAGATCGCCTGCTTGTTGACCCCAGCCGAGAGTCGGTCGCGCCCATCGTGGATAAGCCGATCGACTGGCCTGAGGTCCGTCGTCGTTTGCAGATCGAAGCGGCGCGCGGCCGCGATTATCTGGCTGATACCCTCATGCTTTCAGGCAAGAGCGTCAACAATAGGTGACGGCTCGTATAGGAGAGAAACATGAAGTCCCTTTTGAAGCAGAAATTGCCGAGTTCGTGGGTGGCGGTGTTGCGACGTGCAAAGCGTCCCCTTCTGCTGGCCAAGATGCGCCACGAGGTTCGTCGCGAATTCCGTTTGGATGCGCGGCGGTATCTGGAGCACATGGCGCCGGCAGACTGGCTCATCGGGGCTGACGCACGAGGGAAACACCTCGAGGCGCAGCTGACGAAAGACTATCACCGCGTCGAAAAGGGGCTTGCGCTCAAAAATCCGAAGCGACCATTCGGCGCAGACGTCGAGCGCCGCCTCCGCATGTTGCTTCCGCAAGCGGAGCCGACTGCGCCGTATGTGGATCATGTTTCATCAGCTATCGACGCGCTGGCCGAATGGAATGAAGGCGGGGGAGTCGATTCTGACGTCAGCCCCGTGCGCGAACCGCGCGCACGCGGGATCGAGGACGCCGCAACCTTCTTTGAGACACGCCACAGTGTCCGTGATTTCTCAGATCGGCCAGTGGACCCCGCTCTTCTGCACCGCGCAGTAGAACTGGCAATCAATACGCCTTCAGTTTGCAACCGCCAGGCGTGGAAGATTCGTCTCTTCGAGGGAGCGGACGTCGTGCGAGCGCTCGCGTTCCAGAACGGCAACCGTGGTTTCCGCGAACAGATCCCGGCGCTTGCTCTCGTGACCGTCGACACAAGGTACTTCGCGGCGGCGAGCGAGCGTAACCAGGCGTGGATTGAAGGCGGCCTCTTCTCTATGAGCTTCGTCTGGGCTCTTCATGCGCTGGGCCTGGACTCATGCATGCTGAACCTCAGCGTTCTGAATCGGACTGCTGCCGGTCTACGGGAACGCTTCTCTATCGAGGACGCCGAACTGCCGATCATGATGATTGCGATAGGCCACGGATCGGAAGGACACCGGCGCGCCCGTTCGCCCCGGCGTCTGGTGGAGGAGGTACTGGACCAGCCAGTCGAGTGAGTTGAGTAAGCACGACCGCGCGCCGCGAATGCGGCACTTGCTCGGCATTGCTGACAGTGCACTTCGCAAGGACGGAACCGGCAGGGCGGGCGAGCTTTTGTCCGTACTGTCTCACCGGGGACGCTACGAGCCGGTTAGTGAACCCTCGAGCGTCGCCGGACGTGACGGCTGACAGAATGTCCGGGACATCGATCTGGAGGAAGCATGGAGCCTGGGGAAGCTGTCGTGGTCCCGATCGTACCCATGAGCGTGGCGCCGAGCACCGAAGCTTTGCTCCGGATGCTGCTCGACCGTGAGGCGTTGCTCATCACGCGCTCGGCGTCCCCGACTACAAGTAAGGCGTCGGGCATGGTCGCACCGACCGCTGGGGCGTTCGCGAAGGCGATCGAGCTAGCCGTCGGGAAGATCGACCGCGCGGGGCATGCTGGCGAGGTGCTCTATCGGCTCGTGCTGCCGACGGGCGCGGCAGCACGAGACCTGGTGCCTGCGGTTGGCGGCGGATTCCGAGGTATGGTTCGTGCCGCTGGATCGACAAAGTTCGCGGGGCAGGCGCGTCTCGTCCCTGTCGCAACGGGGGGCGCTGGCGCCATGGCCGCGGCCGGCCCGCTGATCGCGACGGTGGGTCTTGCAATGGCCGCTGAAATGCTCGCACAGCACCAGACGAACATGAAGCTCGACGCAATAAAGAACGCCGTTGTGGGGGTACAGCTGCACCTCGACAAGCAGGAACGCGCGGTACTGACGACGGCAGAGAAGCAGGCGCGAAAGGTCGCGGGCTATCTGCTCGACCAGGCGACGCTTCCTGTTCTCAACACGGCGAATCACGCGTTCGGAGAACTCGACTCCCTAACCAACTCCTACATCGAGCGGCTCGACGGCTGGCTGGAGATCGCCGCAATGTATGCGGACGCAGACCGCGTCTACGGGCCCGACCTGATGAAGGCACTCGTTAGTAATCGTGAGAATCCGATCCAGGCGTTCGAGCGGATGGTCGGACAGACGTACGAAGCGCTCGCGCTCCGAGCCCGTGTGGTCGTTCTGGAGAAGATCGCGGCGGAGTTCTCCAACCCCGATCGTTCCCTGCCGCACGTCGAGAACGTCCTTCGTGCGGAACTGTCCGGCCTGGCCGAGAGGCAGTCGCAGTTGGTAGGGCTGATCGACGACCTCAGCACGCTGCAGCTGGATGCGAGCAAGGTCCCGGTGGCCTTCGCGGGCCAGCGCACACTGAGTGCACGCACGAGCTTCGCTCGGCTGGCGCGGGCGCTCCACTCCGCTCCCAGCGGGCTCCCTCTCTTCACGGACTCCGACCAGACCATGCTGGAACTGGCACCGTCAGCGCAGGGATTGTCGGTCCTGGAGCCAGCCGCGCTCTAGGTGTACCGCCCAGGGAGGTTGTTTGATCTGGCTTCCCTGATGTGACGACAACCTCCCGGCAGAGTGGAGCTGCTACCGCATCCGCTCTGAACCCGCCTTGTCCAGAAGGTCGTCGACGAGGGATGGACGATCGCCGCAGCAGCGGACTACTTCCACGTGTCCTGGCCCACCGCGAAGAAGTGGGTTCTGCGCAACCTCGAGCTCGGCGACGAGGGCATGGTCGACCGCTCCTCCCGGCCGCACACGCATCCGAACCGGACCGCGCAGCATCTGGTGAAGAAGATCGTGCACTTGCGGATCCGCAAGCGCCTCGGCCCGGTCAAGCTCGCGGGCCGGTTGGAGATGGCGTCGTCAACCGTTCATGCGGTGCTGAAGCACTGCCGGCTGAACCAGCTCTCCCACATCGACGTGCAGACCGGTGAGCCCGCGCGTCGCTACGAACGCGAGACTCCAGGAGCTCGGCCCCATGTCGACGTGAAGAAGCTCGGCAACATCTCCGAGGGCGGCGGCTGGCGCTACGTCGGACGGTTCCAGGGCGACCGCAACCGAGCAGTCACGGCCAAGCGCACCGGAAGCGAGGCATCGCCGGCGTTACGTTCACACCGTCGTCGACGACCGCTCCCGCGTCGCTTACGCCGAGATCCACGACGACGAGCGCGCCGAGACCGCGATCGGCGTCCTGCAACGGGCCGTGTCCTGGTTCGCCGACCGCGGCGTCCGTGTCGAACGGGTCCTCTCCGACAACGGCCCCGCGTACCGCTCCCACGCCTGGCGACGCGACTGCGCCGCAGACGAACGGGAAGATCGAGCGATTCCATCGCACCGTGGCCGACGGCTGGGCCTACGTGAAGCACTACAGCAGCGAATCACCCCACCGCGCAGCTCTGCCAGCCTAGCTGCACTCTCCAGTCATCACAGGCCCCACACCGCGATCGGGAAGCTCCCGCCCATCAGCCGGATCTCAAACAACCTCGCTACATCTAGGTCGTGTTGCTAAAGGTGCTGGTGAGCCAGTGGAGTGTCGCGCCAAGGCAGAGGCCGGCGTGGTAGTTCTGAATCGGCCTGGCTTTGGTTCCTATCCGGTTTCCTGTCCGGCGGTTGCCGGGAGGCCTGATTCGTGGTCAGCGTAGTACGCGTTCTCGACTTCGACGGGGGTGCGCATGTCGAGCTCGCCGTGGAGGCGGGCGTTGTTCCACCACCACACCCATTCCAGGGTCGCCAGTTCGACTTGCTCGACCGTCCGCCAGGGGCCGCGCTGACGGATCAGCTCGGTCTTGTAGAGGTTGTTGATCGCTTCCGCCATCGCGTTGTCAAAGCTGTCGCCGACGGTCCCGGTGGAGGGGATCGCGCCGAGTTCGACGATCCGGTCGGTGTAGACCATCGCGGTGTAGTTCGAGCCGTGATCGGCGTGATGGATCAGCCCATCGAGCCGGCCGCCGGCGCCCCACGCGGCCATCTCCAGCGCCTGCAGCGGCAGGATCTCCGACCGCAGCGTCGCCGCAACGTTCCACCCCACGATCCGGCGGGAGTAGACGTCGGTGACGAACGCGACGTACGCGAACCCGGACCAGGTGGCGACGTAGGTGATGTCGCAGACCCAGAGCCGCCGGGGCGCGTCGGCCCGGAACCGGCGGTTGACCAGATCGCCGGGCAGCGCCGCGGTCTTGTCGGCGCGGGTGGTGAACACCCGCTTCGACTTGCGCACGCCGCATACTCCTGCGAGCTTCATCAGCCGTGCGGTCTGGTCGCGGCCGATGTCCCAGCCCTGCCGTCGCAGCAGTGCGTGCATCTTCCGGCGCCCGTAGACGCCGTAGTTCTCCGCATGCAGCCTGGCGATCTCCGGCACCAGCAGTTCGTCGCGCAACTGCCGTGCCGATGGGACGCGGGCCTTGGCGGCGCGATAGCCGCGCGAGGTGATAAACCCTCGCACTGCCGGGCGCAGCACCCGGCAGATGAGCTCGACCCCGAAACGATCCCGATACTGGTCGATGAACCGGATCATCTCGTCGAGGGCCGGTCGAGCTCCTTCGCGAAAAACACACTCGCCGCCTTGAGGACCTCGTTCGCCTTGCGCAGCTCAGCGTTCTCCCGCCGCAACCGCCGGTTCTCCTCGAGCACGTCGGAGGGGGTGCCCGGCACCCGCCCCGCGTCGACCTCGACCTTCCGCGCCCACGTCCGCAGCGTCTCCGCGCTCATCCCGAGCAGCCCAGCCACATGCTGCACCGCCGCCGTCTTGGTCTTGTAATCGGGCATCGCTTCGGCCAGCATCCGCAACGCCCGCTCCCGCATCTGCGGGTCATACTTCTTCGGCATCGTCACCCATCCTGAAATAGAGGACGGAACCAAAGCCAGGCCGATTCAGTTCCGTGCGGTCTTGTCCGAGCGCATCGCGATCCCGCGCCACTGCGTGAGCTTGTTGAAGCACCGCTCGACGACGTTGCGACCGCGGTAGCGGGTCCGCTGCTGGTCGCCGAAGTCGATCGGTCGTCCGCGGCGCTTGCGGCGGTGGGCGATCTGATCGTCGCGTTCGGGGATCGTCGCGGCGATTCCGCGTTCGCGCAACCAGGCCCGGTTCGCCCTGGACGAGTACCCCTTGTCCGCGATCACCCGGTCCGGCCTCGACCGTGGCCTGCCCCTCGCGCCCGAGACGCGGATCTCGCTCAGCGTCGCGGTCAGCACGCTGGTGTCCGCCGCCTGCCCGGGCGTGAGGATGAAAGCGAGGGCTCGGCCCTTCCCGTCGCAGGGGGCGCTTTCGCGGTGTTCTGGCAGGACTATGCTGTATTCGAGCTGCACGGCGAAGTGGTGGTGGCGGGTGAAGGGTTCGGGGTTCGACGTCGATGCCGGGTTGCGGCGATACCCGTGGGTGTCGAGGGCCATGAACGCGGAGGCCGTTTACGGCACCGTTCTGACCGCTGGGCTGATCTCCGCGTTCTCTCTCTACAACCCGGGACTGCCGGTCCTGATCGCGCGCACCATCGGCACCGTCCTGGTGTTCTGGGGTGCACACGTCTACGCCGAGATCGTCGGCAACCGCGCAATGAGCTGGCGAGAAGCGGTCCGCGAAGGCCTGCAACGCTCCGCCGGACTCCTGTGGGCACTCATCGTCCCGGTCGCCTGCCTGACCGCGGCCGCGCTCCTCGGACTATCGATGGATGCCGCCGTAGACATCTCCTTGTGGGGAGGCGTCGTCACCCTCGCCATATTGGGATGGTGGGCGGCCCGGCAACGCAACGACCCCGCCCTGGTGAAGGTGGTCACCGCCGCCGCGACGGCAGGCATGGGACTCGCGCTGATCGCTCTCAAAGCACTCGTGCACTGACCGCGCCCCGGCATCCGCTGAGCCGAGCGGTAACGCGCGTGTCTTAGTGGATGTCCAGTAACGCGCGGATGAGGTCGCCCACGGTATGCGCGGCGTTCGCAGGATGCCGCAACGGACGGTCCTGGTACAACACGTAGTGGTTGCGCCGACCGCGCTTCTCCCGCTCCAGGTATCCGGCGTCCTCGAGATCGCCACCCGCCTCGGCTTCCCCACCAAGGCGTCATCGTGCAAGCCCACCACGACCTGTTCAGGAAACACGGCGAGGACATGCATACTTGGAAGTCCAAGGGGAGTACTCCGCCACAGTCGGCTCGTCATTACGGATGCACGCCGCATCCCGGGCCACCGGTCCTCGATCACGAGGATGGAGAAGACCTTGGCACTGATCCGCTCACTCCACGGTTAGGCCCCGCTGTGAACATCCCCCCGCTCGTCTGGATCATCACGATCGCAGTCACGATCGCGTTCTTCGTCTACGAGTTCTACACGCACGTGCGCAAGCCCCACGAGCCGACCATAGGCGAATCCGCCCGCTGGTCGGCCTTCTACATCGGTCTCGCGCTGCTGTTCGGCGTCGGCATCGGAATGGTGTCAGGCTGGACGTACGGCGGTGAGTACTTCGCCGGGTATCTGACCGAGAAGGCGCTGTCGATCGACAACCTCTTCGTCTTCCTCATCGTGATGACAAGCTTTGCCGTGCCGAAGATCTATCAGCAGAAGGTGCTGATGATCGGCATCGTGATCGCACTGATCCTCCGCGGCATCTTCATCGCCGTCGGCGCGACGCTCATCGAGAACTTTTCGTGGGTGTTCTACGGATTCGGCGCACTGCTGCTCTTCCTCGCCTACCGGCAGGCTTTCACACACGGCGACTCCAACCCCGCCGACGGCAGGTTCATGCGCTTCGTGCGCCGCCATATGCGCGTGACCGACGAGTACCACGGCGACCGCCTCACGATCGTGCAGCAGGGGCGCCGCTGGGCCACGCCGATGCTGCTCACCATCATCGCGATCGGCTTCGTCGACCTCATCTTCGCGGTCGACTCGATCCCGGCGATCTACGGGCTGACCGAAGAGGCGTACATCGTCTTCACCGCCAACGCGTTCGCGCTCATGGGCTTACGCCAGCTGTTCTTCTTGATCGGCGGCCTGCTGGAGCGGCTGGTCTACCTCGCGCAGGGGCTCGCTGTCATCCTGGCCTTCATCGGCGTGAAGCTGCTCATCCACGCCCTGCACAAGAACGAGTTGCCGTTCATCAACGGCGGCGAGCCGATCACGGTGATCCCCGAGATCCCGATCTGGCTCTCGCTACTCTTCATCGCCGGGACGATCGCGGTGGCGACCATCGCCAGCCTCATCAAGACCCGCGGCGACCGCCGCCGATGAGCACGAAGGCGATGAACGGCGACCTCATCCTGAACATCGCGCTGGTCATCGCCTTCGTGCTCATCGGCGGCGTCTTCGCACGCACCGAGATGGCGCTGGTCACCCTCCGCGAGAGCCAGGTCAACGCGATCGCCGCGCGCGGCCGGCGTGGTGAGCGCGCCGCCGCGCTGGCACGCAACCCCAACACGTTCCTGTCGGCGGTGCAGATCGGTGTGACCGTCGCAGGGATTCGCTTCGGCCGCCTACGGTGCGACCTCCATCGCACCGTCTGTCGCTCCGCTGTGATGCATCAGACCAGACATTGATGCAAATGCCCTGCCGAGGTTCCCGATCTCGGGGCCAACCTCTTTCAGCAACGCCACAAGTACCCACTTCTCGCTGCGGCGTGGGCTCGACCTTGCTCTCTTTCATGATGCATCAGACGGCAATATTGCTCGCTTCCGCGATCTTCGGATGCGACCGGGTCAGCATCCGCACCACCTCATGGAACTGGGCGAACACGTGCTCCGTGTCGGGCTGGGCGAAGATCGTGCGGATGATCGACGCGACCATCGGCCCGGACGCTTTCGGGACGTTCGAGAGGACGTTGCGCATGAAATGGACACGGCAGCGTTGCCAGGCGGTGCCGGCGAACACGGTCTCGATCGCGGAGATCAGCCCGGTGTGCGCATCGCTGATGACGAGCTTCACCCCGCCGAGTCCGCGGGCCTTGAGTGAGCGGGGGAAGCTGGTCCAGAACGGCTGCGACTCGGTCTCCCCGACCTCGAACCCGAGGACCTCGCGGCGTCCGTCGGCGGCGACGCCGATCGCGACGACGACCGCTTGGGAGACGACGCGTCGGCCGACTCTGGCTTTGCAGTAGGTCGCGTCGAGAAACACATACGGATACGTCGTGTCCGCCAGTGGCCGGTCGCGGAACGCGGCGACATCCTCATCGAGGTTCGCGCAGATCCGGGAGACCTCGGACTTGGAGATCCCGGTATCCGCGCCGAGCGCTTTCACCAGGTCGTCGACTTTGCGTGTGGAGACGCCGTGGACATAGGCCTCCATCACCACCGCGAACAGTGCCTGATCGACACGACGGCGCCGTTCCAACAACGACGGGAAGAAGGACCCCTGCCGCAGCTTCGGGAGGCGCAGTTCAAGGTCTCCGGCTGTCGTGGTCAGGGTGCGAGGACGAGTGCCGTTGCGTTGCGTGACACGCTCCGGGGACCGTTCGAACGGGGCTGCGCCGATGAACGCGGCAGCCTCCGCATCGATCAGCTCCTGATACTGCATCAACTTCAGTGGAGGAAGCTCGTCGTCATCAGGCGTACCGCCACCGCGCTGCCGTGCAATTGGTGCAGTTCGCGTACATCAATCCCCACACCCGCGCACTAGGCCGTGTTGCTGAATGTGGGTGTGGAGCCTTTGGGTGATTCTTGAGTCGTGTCGCGAGATGTCATCACGGACGAGGTCTGGGAGCTGATCCGGGACGTGTTCCCGCCGGCGAGGACACGGGGCCGTCCTCCGGTGGATCGGCGCACAGTGGTCGAGGCGACCGCGTGGCGGTTCCGGACGGGATCGGCGTGGCGAGACCTACCCGACCGGTTCGGGAGCTGGAACACGGTCTATAAGAACTTCCGCCGGTGGGCGACGGACGGCGTCTGGGAGGACCTGCTCACCCACGTACAGAAGCGGGCGTCGCTCGCTGGCGAGATCGACTGGGTCGTGTCGGTGGACTCCTCGATCGCGCGCGTCCACCAGCATGGCGCGACCCTGCCCCGCGACACGGGGGGCTCCGTCGAACTACAAGAAGTCCGGGCCAGAGCCTCCTGACCACGCGATCGGCCGGTCACGGGGTGGTTTGACGACGAAGATCCACCTCGTCTGCGACGGGCAAGCCCGAGCGCTCGCGTTCGTCCTCACCGGCGGGCAGGTCGCAGACACGAGCATGTTCACCGAGGTGCTCGACGAGATCCACGTTCCCGGTCGAGGGCCTGCGCGCACGAGACCGGACAGGGTGCTCGCGGACAAGGGCTACCCGTCAAAGAAGAACCGGGCCTGGCTGCGCGAGCGCGGCATCAAGGCCACGATCCCCGAACGCGACGACCAGATCGCCCACCGGCGCAAGCGACAGGGGCGTCCGATCGACTTCGGCGATGACCAACGGGAGCGCTACAAGGGCCGCAACGTCGTCGAGCGGTGCTTCAACTTCGTGAAGCAGTGGCGCGGACTCGCTTCCCGCTACGACAAGACCGCCCGGTCATACGCGGCAGGGATCTGCCTCTCCGCCGCTCTGCAATGGATTTAGCAACACGTCCTAGTCCTCTTCTGGGGAAGACTGCCTGAGGCCGCCTGGGACGTCTCTCGCGCCCTCGATCGCGGAGGTGTCCAGTCCGTAATACATCCGAGGGGCTCCATCGAGTTGCACGACAGCGTAACCCTGCCGTGCGGGGATTGAGCGACGCCGACCGATCGAATCGATCTCGGTCACCATTTTTGCTTTTGCCTTGACTCGGACTTTCGTTTTTGTCCGCCATGTCTCGACCCAAGCCTCGGGACTCGGATAGAAGCTGCCGTCGCGCTCTTGCTCAGAATTTAGTTCGTACCCGTCAGCGCGGGTCCACAATACCGCGAGAGCGCCTCGTGGAGTGCTGAATTCGAGGCCGAATACGGTGTCCTGGTCGAAAGCAAGCCAACGCTTGAACTGGGCGCCGTCGAAGTGCTCCGTTGCCGCCGCGAAAGCGAGAAGGGACGGCTTCGGGCTTAAATCTCGAAGTACAAGCCCGAAGTGGTGCTCTCGATCATCTGCGCGCGCCCCGTAACGATCCGACGCCGTATTGTCGTATAGCTGGAACCAGAGAAGCTTCGTTACGCCAACAGTGAGTGCCAGTGCAGCGCTTAGGATGATGTTCTCCGCCGCGTGCCGGTACGAATCGTCCCACCAGGCGTTCGGTCGGGTGCAGGCGTAGACCTCCGTCAGCCAGAGTTCCATGTCTGGCGCGTACTCGTCGATGAGGCCGCGCGCCTCCTTCAGCGCGGCATAGTAGCTCCACGAACGGTCGGCACCGCTGCTGACTCGACGCCAGTCTGGCGCCCAGTCAGGCGTGACGTTCTGGCGACCGGGATGCAAGTTGAATGCATCCGCATACTGAGAAAGCCCGGCGCGGAACATGGCGCGTGCGTACCGCACGTCCATCCCCGCGAGACCGGCGGCGACAAGCTTGAGGTCGCTACCACGCCGACGCAGGCCCCGGCGGAATGCGCGCACCCAGGTCCGCGTATACAAGTCCGCGCCGTCGCCCGTGTACGGTCCGTCTCCCCACCGATTGAGCTCGTTTCCAAGTTCATAAGCAATCGCATGTCGCGCTTCAGCTGTGTCGAGTTCCGATTCGACGTAGGCGTCGAGTCCTTTGGAGTCCCCTTCGTGCTCGTGAAGCGAGGGCATGGTGCGCAGTCTGTGCTGCGTGAACCCGTACTCCCGAAGTTGCTCCGCAGTAAAAAAGGTGTGTCGGCTGTGACGGACGCCGAGCCGTCGTAGGAGATCTCGCTCGGCACTGTTATTGATCACATAACCGGGGGCGATTCCGAAGATGCTCGAACCTCGGTCCGTGAACTCGTGAGGTGGGAGAACGGCGAGATTGGTCCGAGCGTAGTGGAGATCGCTGCCCGACCGCGCGGTGACCTCGAGGAACGCGATCCCTCTCGTCTGGAGTGAGACCTCGATTTCGACTGTCCCAATAGCTCCCGCATCAAGATGAAGCGCGGCCGAGCCAGAGGCGACGGTGGTACCGTCGTAATCATGCGCGACCCAGGATGCTTGTACCTCACGTGCGCGTCCTCCATTGAAGAGCGTCGCCTTCGCGAGGATCGGCCCGTCTAAGGACTCCCAGATATTGAAGGGTGCGTCCGTAGTGAGATCGACACTCAATGGGCGGGATCGCGCCATGGCGGCGATGACGGTTGGAGTCGCGAATCGGTCGATGACTACGGAGCACGTGGCGGCGTAGACTCCATCCTGGTTCAAGCTCGGAACGAGATGGAGCGAGCGGTTATCACGCCACTGCGCGCGAGAGTTCGCGGCGACGATCCCGACCTTCAGCTGCGAGTGATCCTGCACGTACACGAAGGTTCCGTCATCTTGGACCGGTATCCCTCCCCGGGGATCCCGACGCCAGTCGAATACTCCGTGCACCGTTTCGACCACGGGAGACCTGGTGTATGTCTCGCGAAGAAGCATGCCATCTTCGGGGTCGAGTCCATCGAGCGAGTCGAAGCGGAATTCGAGGTCAACGCACGGGCCTCGGGGTGTGAAGACGCAGGTAGCGCCGGCAGCAGCCCCGTTTGGAGTCAAGTACTCGACGATCAACGAGGCTGGGCCCGCGTCAGTAGCGTGCAGGCGCACTGAACCCGCGGTAAAAGACGTATCGCGGAAACGAAACCCCCTAAAGCGTTGAAGTGGTTCGCCAGATTCAGTGCACAACAGGACCGAACCCGACTTACCTTCAGCGCGCAGAACATAGCCAGTCCCTGCAACCTTCAGCGCAGCACCAGGGTTTTGCTCAGGCTGCACTAAAGCGCGCTCAGTCGATTCTTGAGCGACTCCGTACAGGACCACGGAGCCGCCGAGGACGCTGGCTGCGCCAGCGATCAGAAGATGACGTCGCGTAAGGCGTCGATCCACGGTACGGCCGCTGTCTTGAGCCGCGCGGTCGGGGCGGTCGCTGGCGGTGATCTGTATCGCTCGCTTTCGGTCGGACTACTTTACGGGAAGCGAATCTCAATCCTTCGGAAGTACTATTCGAGGGTCTTGCCGAACGTCGTCACTGCGGGTCACTGTCCTTTCGAGGCGTAGAAGGCTTCGACGTGGTCTTTGGCGGGTGCCCACCAGGTCTCGTTCTCGCGGTACCAGTCGATGGTCGCGGCGAGTCCTGCTTCGAAGTCCTGGTATTGGGGGGTCCAGCCGAGTTCGGTGCGGAGCTTGGTGGAGTCGATCGCGTAGCGCAGGTCGTGGCCGGGGCGGTCGGCG